>NZ_BAABCY010000013.1:0-63319 GCF_039539345.1 Snuella lapsa
AGAAAACTTAGACTTGGGAAAGATAATTATTATCTAAATCAATTCCCTAATTTTTTAAATGAAATTGCCCTGCAAAAAAGGTTTATCGTTTGCGTCTACATTATCGTTAGACAGTTCTGGGTTTTCAGTGAAATCTTCCCCACCGAAAATCAACAACAATTCTACTGTAATAACATCGTCTGCTAACGCACGTCCTGTTAGTACGTTTGTGCCATCATAAAACGTTGTTGTTCCATCCAAGGATACATTTAGTACGTCTGTAGCCAAAACACTTGTAAATGTGGCTGCATCTAATCCCAACGCATTAGTATCGCCGTTATTAGCATAAGCTGGACTTAATGCTTCCAGGTTTGCTTGAAACATACTTTGAAATGCAGCATTTTGATCCGAAGGCACTGTAACATTGAACATGTCTTTGCTATCTGAAGAAACAAACACTGTATTAACAGCAGGACGTCCCATTTGGTCTTGCTGTACATAAACCCCAGAAAGGTTTGGGTTGTTGTATATTCCTTCGCCTTTTGGTGTATCATCGGCTGAACAATTAACTAATAGTCCTGCGATTAAAGTAAGTCCTAGTATGATTTTTATAGTTTTCATCTGTTTAAATTTTACTGTTAATTTTTATTGTTTTCTTTTTGATTCCACCCATGTGTTTATAGTACCAGAACCCCCAATCATTGCTTTTGGTACTTCTACGACTATCGACATTACATTTGTTCCGGCAAACGTATCGCTTCCGGGATTATTAAAGCTTGTAGCATTGCCTCCAATAATAGCAGAGTATTGAGCGAAATCCATAAAGAAAGGGTCGTCTCTCGGGCCAGCAAAGGCTGAAATACCATTTTTAGTTTCTACTACGGCATCCATACCATAGGACGTAATATTAACACCTAGTACGTCTTTACTGGTTTCGGCTGTTATGGTACTATTTAACCCTGTTTGACTAGGAGCAATAGGCCCTATAATGTACATTTTACCATTTCTCGGTACTGCTTGAATAACCAGATCTTCAATATTGTCGCCAGTATTATCAATATTAAATTCAATCATTACATCCTCATCAAAGGCTGCGCTTGCTGTAGCTGTTGGACTTAATAAACCTTGCAGGTTTGCAACAAATACTAAATTGTTTGTGTTTTCACCTTGAAAGGCGTAAAAATCGGTGATATCACTAGTACCACCTTGCACTGTCGGCGCGTCGATGTGATCTGCCGCAATAACGATTAAACTGGCTACTGCCAGTATGCCGACTCCTAAAATTTTCTTGAAGTTTTTCATAATTTAAGTTTTTGTTAATTAATGTTTGACTTTCAAGCATACCTACGAAGTAATCACTTTAGTGGTTTTGTTAAAGTTTTGTTAAAGGATTTATTTGCAAATTTGACATCTAAAAGCTTACATTTACGGCATATTTAATTTAGCTCTATGAATCCATCAGCAAACGGTTGGATAAAGAAATTACTTAAAGTAATTGCACTAAACGATGCATTTTTAAGCTATCCAGAGGATCTCTTTTATAATGCCTTACGTACTTGTGGTTTTATTTATGGTAGCAATCTGGACATTGTTGACCAGGTGGTTGATAAAAAGGATTTGACCGAAGACGAGATTTGTAAGGCAAATTTATGTATAGCGTTTTTATATACCCATAGGCATACGGGTTCTGATATAGGATTTATAGACAGTGTGATTAATTTTTACACTGCGATAAACGAACTTAAAACCTCTTTTTTCCAAGAGCTATTGGGGGGCAAAAAATCCTGTGAACAGCTAGAGAAAATAATACACAAGCGCGTACAGATAGATGATAACGTGATTACCAAGAACTTTAATTATTTTATTATAAACGCGTTGTTATTTATTGATGTTCTGGCATATCATGAATATTTGAAGCATGGCAGTATTTCTATTGATTATATAAAAAACCTGGAGGCTTCTATCGCTTCTATTACTTTGGATGTTTTAAATTCCAAAACCACGAAGAACCAATACGACGATAGTCTTATAAAACTTTTGGAGTCGTCGTTAAGGTATCAGGACAACATTCATATTAAATACGACAAAGCCATTGGTTTTATTAAATCTCACCAAGAGAAGCGTTATGTTCTGGATCTGGCATGTATGGCAACCTGGGGAGATAAAACCATAGACAAGAACGAGGAGCATTTTTTGTTAAAATTGGGAACGGACCTTGATATTATCCGAACTACCATTGATGCTTCCATAGAAATGGTGAATACATTTTACACGCTACACGCAAACGATATCCCGTTATTGAGTTCTAAAAACATTGTACAGAGTTTTTATAACAACTCCAGTAAAATGGTAAATAAGCTAATTTCGAGGAACAGCAAGCGCCTGTATCGTGAACTTAAGGACAGTAAAGAGCTTATGATCTTGCTTTCGCAATCTACACTGAGAGACCTGGACAGCGATGAGCAAAAAAAGGTACAGGAACAGTTATTGGATATTTTTAAGTCCATACCTAGTTTAGCCATTTTTTTACTACCGGGTGGTGCTTTATTGCTACCTTTGGTTATTAAGTTTATCCCTAAGTTGTTACCATCGGCTTTTGATGATAACCGCATTGAGGAATAAGTTGTTTTTAGTAAAATGCACCGCATACAAAAGAACTCACAATACTATAAATTCTGTGCTTATGGTTTTTTAAAGAACCTGCGTTTTTTTGATGCCTTCTTATTGCTTTTTTTTCTGGAAAGTGGCATTAGCTACACACAGATTGGGGTATTGTATGCGCTTAGGGAAATAACGATCAATATTTCTGAGATACCTTCTGGTATTTTGGCCGATACTTACGGGCGTAAAAAATCGCTTATTGGGTCTTTTATCTTGTATATGGTATCGTTTATAGCTTTTTATACCTTTTCTTCTTTTTATGCGTTTCTTCTCGCCATTGTTTTATATGGTATTGGTGATGCTTTTCGCTCTGGAACGCACAAGGGTATGATTATGGACTACCTGGAACTACAGGGACAAAGTAACCAAAAGGCGACCTACTACGGACATACGCGCTCGTGGTCGCAAAAAGGCTCGGCGCTATCGGCTTTAATAGCTGGGGCGCTTGTATTGTATTCGGGCAGTTACCGTTCTATATTTTTGTATTCGGTAGTCCCCTACCTCCTTAATTTTATTAATATTTATACTTATCCCAGTTCTATTGATTATGCTTTAAACAGCCACAAAAAGCAGCAGAGCGCATCGTTGTTATTTACTTTAAAGTCCTTTATAAAAACGGTTAAGACGCCCAAAGTATTGCAAATCATCAATTCGGCCGCCCTGCATACGGCTTACCTAAAAGCTATTAAGGACTACATCCAACCGATTATGGTACAGGTAGCGCTTTTAATTCCTGTTTTGATGCACGTGGATTCTAAAAAGAAAAGTGGGCTTATAATAGGCATTATCTACTTTTTTATTTTTCTGGCCAACTCCTATGCATCCAGATCGGCTTCTCGTATTTCGAATAGGGTTTCTGTTAATGTTGCTAAGGTTACCTTATTTTTAGGTCTGATAGCTGGTGGCATTAGTGGTGCGTTTTATTATTTTGAATACTGGCATCTGGCACTTGTTTTCTTTGCTTGTATCTACTTTTTAGAAAATATTAGAAAGCCCCTTTTGGTTGCTGAAATTGCGGATAATGTGCCCCAAGAAATCTTGACTTCTGTTATTTCTGCCCAATCGTTTTTTAGTACGCTAACAACAAGTATAATAGCCATTGTTATTGGTTATTTTGCCGATACTCTCGGAATTGGTATTGCATTTATCTTGATATCTGTGGGGTTACTGTTGTTTACACGCCTTGTTGGTTTGATGCCATCTAAGTGATTTACTATTAGCTATTGGCTATTGGTGATTGGCTATTGGCTATTGATTATTCACTGACTACTAAACAAATGGTATAAAATAATTTGCTAACTTTAAGGGTTACATTCTTTTTTTGCTTGCTTGGTTATTTAAGCCCCTCCTCCTCTACTTTTAACTGTTTTTGGAAACTGTAACTAATAAAAACAAAGCATATGAAAACAGCTGTTTACTCCTTGGTTCTATTACTCTTTTTATTGCTTTCATGTAATAGTAAGCCTGCTGAGCAAAATCAGGCAAAAGCAACTGATATACTCCCAAAAACAATTATTGATTTATCGCATGAGTTTTCAGATAAAACCATCTATTGGGTTACTGCCAAGGAATTTGAATTGGATACTGTTTTTAAGGGAGAAACTGATAAGGGTTTTTATTATTCTGCTAATAATTTTTGTACAGCCGAACATGGTGGGACACATATAGATGCACCCATTCATTTTGCTAAAAAAGGACAGTCTGTAGACGAGATACCTCTTGAAAATCTAATAGGTAATGCCATTAAAATAGACGTGTCCTTAAAAGCTCTAAAAGATCCGGATTATTTAATAAGTATAGCCGATTTTGTGCATTGGGAAACTACTGAAAACACCCAAATTCCTGATGGAAGCATCATTTTATTGGAAACAGGTTTTTCGCAATACTACCCAGATAAGGTTAAGTATCTGGGAACGGATAAGCGTGGTGAAGCAGCTATAAAAGAACTGCACTTTCCTGGTTTATCTCCCGAAGCTGCAACATGGTTGGTAGAAAACCGTAATATTCATGCGATTGGTATTGATACCCCAAGTATTGATTATGGACAGTCGCAATATTTTAAAAGTCATGTGATACTCCTGTCCCATAATATTCCTGCTTTTGAAAACCTGACCAACCTTGGCAAACTCCCCAACAAAGGTTTTGAGGTTATCGCTCTGCCTATGAAAATTCAAGGTGGTAGTGGTGCTCCCCTAAGAATTGTAGCCATAACAAATGCTGTACAATAAATTCGTATTAATCTCCTTTAAATCAACATCTAAAATCTAAAAAATGACACGCAACAAAAAACTAAATCTAATTTCTGTACTGTTAATACTCGTGGCTATTATAATGATTGCTATTGGACTGGTCATGAAAATACCGGCACCAGCCTTGACAGGGATTGGGTTTTTATTGATAGTTTGGGCCATTAGGGAATTGAGGTAATTGTTAATTGACTATTTATTATTGATTATTTACAATTGTGTATTGGGTTTTGGTTGTTTGTTGTTGGTTACATAATTGTACAACTTTAAACTTCAACTCTTAGCTGTTAGCATTTGGCTTTTAGCCTTCAACTGTTCATTGTTCACTTTTCGTTTTTCGCTTTTTACTTTTAGCTTTTAGCTGTAAACTGCTGGGAAAAAGCATTTTGAGATTGTATTTCAAGTTATATTATGGTAGTTTTATTAGCTATTATAATTCATAATACAAAACCTATGCAATTAAAATACATTTTAAGGTGTGCTATTATTGCGATTGCCTTTAACTCTTGTAACAATTCAAAGTCTAAAGCGATTATAAAAAAACCAAATTTTATCATGATAATGACAGACGATCTGGGTTGGTATGACGTTGGTTTTAATGGGAACGATGAAATCTTAACTCCTAATCTTGACTTACTGGCTGAAGAAGGTGTTATCCTTGATCGGTTCTATGCTGCTTCGGCAGTGTGCTCGCCTACAAGAGCCAGCTGTATTACAGGTAGAAATCCACTCAGGATGCACATTCCATATGCTAATGATGGTCATATGCTTGAAGACGAAATAACCATTCCTGAAATACTTAAAGGTGCAGGTTACGCTACTGGTCATTTTGGAAAGTGGCACCTGGGCACCTTAACGAAAGATACTTTGGATGCCAACAGAGGCGGAAGGCCTGAATTTGATAAGGAATATAGTATTCCTAGTATGCACGGATACGACCAATACTTTTGTACAGAGTCTAAAGTCCCTACTTACGATCCTATGGTGTATCCCAGTGCCTTTATGGAAGGGGAAAGTAAACGATACGGTTGGAAAGCCATAGAGAACGGGGAAACTTCCCTGGCTTACGGCACGGCTTATTGGAATGGTGACGATAAAATGGTTTCCCATAACTTAAAAGGCGATGATTCACGTGTTATCATGGATCGTGTTATTCCGTTTATAGAAAATGCTCTCGATAGCAGTAAACAGTTTTATACAAGTATTTGGCTGCATACTCCCCACCTACCTGTTGTTAGTGATAGTGTACACCGCAACCATTATAAAAAGTTTGCATTAGACAAACAACTTTACTACGGTACTATTACTGCTATGGACGAACAGATTGGCAGACTGTGGAAGAAATTGGGCGACCTAGGCATACAGGAGGAAACCATTATTTTCTTTTGTAGTGATAATGGTCCTGAAATAGACACACCGGGAAGTGCCAATATTTTTAGGGGACGCAAAAGGAGTTTATACGAAGGTGGTGTAAGGGTGCCAGCTTTTGTAACCTGGAAAACTAAGCTACAAGGGAAAAAGCGTAGTGCTTTTCCAATGGTTACAAGTGATTACTTGCCTACAATATTGGATGTGTTGGATATAAAGTATCCAGACTCACGGCCGATTGATGGCATTAGTATTTTAGATGCATTAAAAAACAACGAAAAGAAAAGAGAAAGCCCCATAGGCTTTATTTGTACGCCCCAAGTTTCGTGGGTTACACAGCAGTATAAATTAGTTGGCAACAGCAAAAAAGGTAATTTTGAGCTTTATGATCTGGAAAGCGATCCTTCTGAAAAACAAAATTGTATTGATACACATCCTGAAGTAGCAAACAAACTAAAAAAGGAACTGCTTGTTTGGCAATCCTCGGTTGAAAATAGCCAAAAAGGCTTGGATTATAAAAATTGATTCAATCTTAACAATTACTTATTGTACTTAGCTTTTTTACTGCCTTCGTACATGACGTATTTAACCAAGCGCGATTCTAACTTGGCATTAAAAAGTTGGATTTTACGGGATGGGCGTAACCCTACATGCTTTAATGCATCTAAGTTACTCGTTATCAACCAAGAATCTGTACCAGGATAGCTTTGCTTTAAAGTATCACCAATGTTTTTGTAAAACGCTTGCATGTCAATATTTAAACGCTCGCCATAAGGAGGATTAAATACCATGTGCAATTTATCGGTGCCCCCTTTTTGTGTTTTAAAGAAGTCTTCGTGCTTAACGCTTATAAAATCTTCTAATTGGGCGTGCTTTACATTTTCTTTTGCCTTCATAACTGCACTGGGAGCCTTATCATATCCAATAATTTTATAATGGAAATCCCGGGTCTTATTAAGCAGGGAATCTTCAATTTTTTCAAAAAGATCAACATCCCAATCTTGCCATCGTTCAAAGGCAAATTCCTTACGCAATAGATTGGGAGGAATATTACATGCTATCATAGCTGCTTCAATAAGAATGGTACCACTCCCACACATTGGATCCATAAAATCGCATTGTCCGTCCCACCCCGACAACATAATCATCCCAGCTGCAAGCACTTCATTAATAGGTGCTATATTGGTCGCTATTTTATAGCCACGTTTATGCAAGGAGTCTCCAGAAGAATCTAAGGAGATTGTACATTGCCTACGGTCGATATGTACATTAACTTTTAAATCTGGGAATTTTAAATCCACATTGGGGCGTTGCCCTGTGGTATCCCTAAATTTATCAACAATGGCGTCCTTAGTTTTTTGCGCAATAAATAAGGAATGCTTGAAAATATCGGAATGTACTGTTGCATCAATAGCCAAACTCCCTGTTGGCTTTAAATACGAGTCCCAGGACATTTTATAAATTTTATTATACAAATCCTGTTCACTATTTACGGTAAATGTATCTATAGGTTTTAATATCTTGATAGCTGTACGCAGTCCCAAATTTGCCTTGTACATAAACCCCTTATCACCAAAAAAACTTACATTACGGACACCTTTTTTTACATCCTGTGCGCCAAGCTGTACAAGTTCTTTAGCTAATAAATCCTCAAAGCCAAATAAGGTTTTGGCAACCATCGAAAAATTTTCTTCCATTTTTTACCTATAATAGATTGCAAAAATAACGTAATTTTGCAGTAAACATCATGATTATTGAAATTTAGGTTAAGGATTGCAATGGCATCCTTTTGTTTTGTTGGATAAGTCCTTAAATACAGAGCAAAAGAAAAAGTATAAGTACGATCCTGCCCAAAGTGGTAACCGCCAAAGAATATATGATACAAGACACAACAACATGGTTTACATCGTGGTTTGATACACCTTTTTACCACATTTTATATAAAGATAGAGATGATACCGAAGCACATGCCTTTATGGACACACTTACCAATTACCTGAATATTCCAGTTAATGGGACTATTTTGGATTTGGCCTGTGGTAAAGGACGGCATGCGGTATACTTAAACAAAATTGGCTACCATGTAACTGGTGTTGATTTGAGTGAAAATAGTATTGGTTATGCCAAACAATTTGAAAATCACTCCCTTCATTTCGATGTACATGATATGTGTAAGCCCTACAAAAGACAATTTGATGCTGTTTTTAATTTGTTTACCAGTTTTGGTTATTTTGAAAGGGATGAAGATAATCTTAATACGATTAGGGCCATTAAGTCCAATTTAAATGAATCGGGATTTGGAGTCATTGATTTTATGAATTCGGAATATATTATTGATAATTTAGTAGCCGAAGAAGTAAAAAAAGTTGATGACATTACGTTTCATTTAAAGCGCTATGTTAACGATGGATATATCATTAAGGATATTCAATTTGAAGCTTATGGTACCCGCTATGCTTACCAAGAAAGGGTAAGGGCGTTTACATTACATGATTTTGAAGCACTTTTTGAAGAAGCTGGTGTATATTTACTGGATATTTTTGGAGACTATAAATTACATAAGTTTGACTCTAAAGATTCTGAACGTTTAATCATGATTTTTAAATAAGATAAATTAGTAGTCTAAAATTTATATTTTGAGTAATTACGAATGATGAATCAATTTCTTTTACCCGTTTATTCTGTTGTTTTTGGAGTTCTCCTTGCGACTGTTACCAAACCTAAAAAACACTTAAACACCAAACTCCTGCTCTCCTTTAGTGGCGCCTTCTTATTGGCTTTAACACTTTTTGAGCTACTGCCAGAAGTATACCATCATTTGGACACAAAGCTTACAGGGCTTTTCATTATGTCGGGTATTTTGCTACAAATTATTTTAGAATTGTTTTCTAAAGGTGCAGAACACGGCCACGTACATGTGCACAAGAACAGTACTGCTTTTCCCTGGTTTTTATTTATAAGTTTATGTATACACAGCTTTTTGGAAGGCTTCCCTATCCATGAGCACAACGATATGGTATATGGTGTACTCATCCATAAAATGCCCATTGCTACCTTGGTGACCATGTTCTTATTGCAATCGGACTACAATAAGCTTCAAATTGCTACCTTTTTAGTTGTTTTTGCCGCCATGACACCTTTGGGGACCTTGATCTCCAATAATGCGGGTATAGCTCCCGAGTACATTCATATAATTAACGCGGTAGTAATAGGTATCTTTTTTCATATTTCAACTACTATTTTATTTGAGAGTGGCGATGGTCATAAGTTTAATTTATCAAAATTTGTTGCCATCATATTAGGGGTTGGTATCGCTTATATAATTTAGTCCTCATGTTTTCAAAAGAAGAATCCAGACAGTTAAGGCAAGAGTTTTGGACAAGTTTTGGGAAATCCTTTCCGAGAAAATGGGTACTATACGACACCAAATTAAAGGGCCTTAGTTTTAAATTCCATTTTGATACCAAACGTGCATTGGTTGCTCTAGACCTCGAGGATGATTTGGAAAACCGCATTAGGTATTGGGAAAAACTACAAGCTTTAAAATCGATCCTTACAGACGACTATTTGCCAGAAGCAATTTTTGATGAAATCCATATATTGGATAACCACAAAGAGATTTCAAGAGTTTATCTGCCGCTGGATGCAAAAGTATCCATCCACAACAAAAATAGTTGGCAGATGGTTATGGAATTCTTTAACGAAAAAATGAGCTTGTTTGAAGCATTCTTTGAGGAATACAGGGATGTTATTGAAGGCTAGAACTATTTTTTATTGATTATTTCTGAACGCATTAAGGTTTATGGGCTTTTCCATGAGATAGTCGTCCATAATGAATCCTTGTCCAATATCCTTAACAAGCGGGCCTTTATTAATAAAACCGAGTTTTTTGTATGCTTTTATAGCTTCTAAATTGCATTTGTTTACTGTCAGTCGGATAGTCTTTAATTGTCTATGCTTTGCTTTTTCCTCAACGAATTGCAGAGCTGCTTTGCCTATCTTTTTTCCCCTGTAACTACTTAAAACGTATACTTTACTTAAAAAAAGAGCATCTATTTCTTCTTTAACAGCTAAGTAACCAACGGCTTTATTGTTATAATTCAGGAAATAATAAGCATAGCCATCCCTAACCTGTTGAGCAATAGCAGTAGCCGATTGAAAACTTTTAAGCATATAATCTACCTGATCCCGTCCAATAATAGCTGTATAATGTTCTCTCCAAACCAGATCTGCCAGATCTGCAATTTTCTGATATTCTTTAAAAGTGTTGGCTATTACAATTGTTACCATATTACAAAATAAAGAATTTCTTGAAACAAACTACATGAGAAATACAGTCTAGGGGAATTCTTCTTGACTAAATAACATAACAAAGAATCATAAAATAATGAAATAGTGCACCAGCCAGTACAAACAAATGCCAAATCACATGATTGTAAGGAATGCTTTTAATAGCATAAAAAACGATGCCTACGGTATAAGCCAATCCTCCGGCAAAAAGTAATAGTACCCCGGTACTCCCAATCGCATCGGACAGCGCATAAAAATCGAATACTATAAGCCATCCCATTATTAGGTACAAAAGTGTAGAAAACACCTCGAAGCGTCCTGTAAAGAATAGTTTTAGTACAATTCCAAAAGCGGCAATACCCCATACAATCCAGAATAGGGGCCAACCTAAACTATCCCTTAAAGTAATTAACAACACAGGTGTATATGTACCTGCTATAAGAAAGTAAATACTAATATGGTCTACAATTCTAAAATAATACTTTGTTTGTTCGCTTTTCGTGGCGTGGTAGAGTGTAGATGCCGTAAACAAAATAATTATGGAACAACCATAAACGACAACACTAAACAAACTCCATGCTGTTTTATGGTTATCGTTTAAAATAAGCATGACCAAACCAACAGCACCCAAAAAAGCCCCGACACCATGTGTAATGGTATTTAGCTTTTCCTCCAATGCAGTTTGCCTATACATAATAACATCTTAGGGTTCTTTATTGTTTAACCACTTATCGGTTAAATCATAAAAATCGAATGGTATTGCGGGCTTTTGACGTTCTAAAACACCGCTTTGAAAATTACGTTGCAAAATATCTTCAATTAAATAATCTTCTTTAACGGTCATGGGATCGAACTCTATCTTTAATGAAATATCAAACATACTAGCAGTAGTATTGTACCAAAAGGCACGCCAGCCGCTTCGTAATTCCTTTACCAAATCGAAGGTAGTCATTCCTGTTTGCCTGTGAATCAATTTTACCAAAATCTGCCCTTCGGTTCTGGTAAGCTTTTTTAGTTCATCGGAAAACTCTCCCTCGATATACTTTTGAATCATTTTGGTGTATCGCTTTCTGTCCCTATTTTTTGTAAGCTTAGACAAACGTTGGTTAAGCGAATCTAACCTATCTGCGGCCATCTTGGCATAGGGATATACTTTTACAGTTTTTTTTCTTAAGATTAAGTAACGTATGCGATCCTCCCTACTATCAAACTTAAGCTTATGCAATAGCATAACTTCATCCAAATCAATGATAGTTCTAGGCACCGAATCGCCTTTAATAATGAGGTACTCGACCGTTGTAGAATCCTGTATTTCCTCACTTATCTGAGCTTTGAGAAATAAAGGAAAAATTAACACTATGTATTTAAAAAAGTTCATTAATAAATGGGTTGGAGCCATAATCACCAAAATTAATAATTTGCGCTATGGAAACCATTATTTTCTGTTTATATTATTATTTTAGTACAAAATTTTAACACATGGCAAAGAAGCAAATTCTCAATAAAAAATCGATTGACTTTTTAGAAAAATATTTAAATAATGCCGCACCTACAGGCTACGAGTGGGACGGGCAAAAATTATGGATGGATTATTTAAAACCCTATGTCGACACGTTTATTACGGACACTTATGGCACTGCAGTTGGGGTTATTAATCCGAAAGCAAAATACAAAGTTGTAATTGAAGGGCATGCCGATGAAATTTCATGGTATGTTAACTATATTAGTGACAATGGTCTTATTTATGTGATAAGGAACGGAGGCAGCGACCACCAGATAGCTCCTAGTAAAATCGTAAACATTCACACCAAAAAAGGCATTGTTAAAGGCGTATTTGGTTGGCCAGCCATTCATACACGAAATAAAGCTAACGAAGAAGCTCCAAAGCCTGATAATATTTTTATTGACTGTGGTTGTAAAACCAAAGAGGAGGTTGAAAAATTGGGGGTTCATGTGGGGTGCGTTATCACTTACCCAGATGAGTTTCACATTTTAAATGGTGATAAATTTGTGTGTCGTGCATTAGACAATCGCATGGGTGGCTTTATGATTGCCGAGGTTGCGCGATTACTAAAAGAAAATAAAAAATCACTTCCTTTTGGTTTGTATATTGTTAATGCGGTACAGGAGGAAATTGGATTACGAGGAGCCGAAATGATAACAGATCGCATAAAACCAAACGTTGCCATAGTTACGGACGTAACGCATGATACAACTACGCCCATGATTGAAAAGAAAGTACAGGGCGATATGGAAATTGGTAACGGCCCCGTTGTAGCTTATGCACCTGCGGTGCAACAAAAGTTACGTGACTTAATAACCGATACAGCAGAGACCAATAAAATTCCGTTTCAGCGCTCTGCCCTATCGCGTGCCACAGGTACCGATACGGATGCATTTGCATATAGTAACGGGGGGGTTGCTTCGGCCTTAATATCTTTGCCCTTACGTTACATGCATACAACTGTTGAAATGGTGCATAGAGACGATGTTGAAAATGTTATACGTCTTATTTATGAATCACTTCTCAACATTAAAGACGGTGAAACATTTAGTTATTTTGAATAAATAATAAAAGAAGACTCTGTATATGCCCCTAAATGTTAGACACAATTTGGGGGCTTTTTTATGGTACCTTATTAATTTATTGGTTATGATAGTCTTTATTTCAATGAATTTATGATAACTAAAAATAATTCATTGTTTAATTTTAAATTTGCATTTTACATTAATTTAGGATCAACACCGAATGATACACATTCACGATAAAACCTTACAAGACTTGGAGTTCCCTACGGTACTTCAACAGGTAAGCGAGCATTGTATAACGGCATTGGGAAATGAAAAGACCCTTAAGATAGCGCCTTACAGAACAAGGGAAGCGCTCCTTAATAGTTTGCAGCTAACTAACGAATATCTGGCTTCTTTTTATAACGACAATCGTATACCCAATCATGGCTTCGATACTATAAGTAATGAGCTGAAATTGCTGCGTATTGATAATACTTATTTGGAAGTCCACGGTTTAAAAAAGATAGTCGCTATGTCGACTACCGTTAATGACATAGTCCTGTTCCTGAAAAAGTTTGAAGTATACTACCCCACATTATATAACCACGTGTCACATATAGAAGTCACTAAGGTTATTATTGAAAAAGTAGACAGTATTGTAGATCGTTTTGGTGATATTAAAGACAGTGCTTCTCCCCTGCTTTTAGCGCTTAGGCAGTCTATAAATAGTGTAAAAGGAAAAATAAACCAAAGTTTTGTTACGGCATTAAACAGCTACCATAGTCTTGAATATCTGGATGACATTCGTGAAACGGTAATAGACAACAGACGCGTTTTGGCCGTAAAGGCTATGTACAGGCGTAAGGTTAAAGGGTCTATTATGGGTAATAGCAAAACGGGAAGCATTGTATACATAGAACCTGAAACAACTCTTAAATACTCGCGCGAACTTAATAATCTGGAATATGAAGCACAAGAAGAAGAAATTCGCATTCTAAAGGAGGTTACAAACTTTATCCGTCCGTACTTCCCCCTATTGGAACAATATCAAAGTCTTTTAATCGATATCGATGTGATTTCGGCAAAAGCTAAGTATGCGCAATCTATGAACGGTATTCTTCCTAAAATATCGGAGGACAAGAGTATGTTCTTACGGGATGCATACCACCCACTCCTTTATTTAACTAATTTAAAAAAGGGCGAAAAGACGTTTCCCCAAACTGTTACGTTAAAACAAGACAGTCGTATTATAGTTATTTCTGGTCCTAATGCTGGTGGAAAAAGTATTACATTAAAGACTGTTGGACTGTTACAGGCTATGTTACAAAGTGGTATGTTAATACCGGTTCACGAACGCAGTGAGGTTTGTCTTTTTGATCGTATATTAAGTGATATTGGAGACAACCAATCCATAGAAAATCATTTGAGTACTTATAGCTACCGCTTAAAACAAATGAACTACTTCCTTAAAAAGTGTAATAAGAGCACACTTTTTTTAATAGATGAGTTTGGAACTGGTAGTGACCCAGAATTGGGTGGTGCGTTAGCAGAAACCTTTTTAGAAGAGTTTTACCATCGTGAAGCTTTTGGTATTATAACAACACACTATGCCAACTTAAAGATATTGGCAAACGAATTGCCGCACATGCTCAATGCCAATATGTTATTTGATGAGCGCACGCTGGAACCGCTTTTTAAGCTGGTAATTGGTCAGGCAGGAAGCTCGTTTACCTTTGAAGTCGCACAAAAAAATGGTATCCCTTATAGTTTGATTAATCGGGCAAAAAAGAAAATAGAACGCAGCAAAGTGCGTTTTGATGCTACGATTGCCAAACTTCAAAAAGAGCGCTCGAAGCTTGAAAAAACGGGAGCATCCTTAAAGCGTAACGAACGGAAGAAGATTGAAGAAGCTGATAGACTAGAAGAGATTAATGCCAAGATTCAAAAAAAACTAGAAAGCTACCAGGAACTCTATGATAGTAATCAACGGCTGATATATTTGGGACAGAAGGTTAATGATCTTTCTGAGAAATATTTTGACAACAAACAAAAGCGTGAGCTAATGTCGGAGCTTTTCAAGATCGTCCAAATCGAAAATTCCAAACGGAAAAAGTTGTCTGTAAAGCAGAAAAAAGTTGTTAAGGCCAAAGAAAAGGCTGTAAAGAGAGATGTTGAAAAGAAGGTTGAAGTCATCCGTCAGAAGAAAAAAGAAGCTAAAAAGAAAGCAGTCGAAGCACCTAAGCCAAAACCTGTATTAAAAGTAGGTGACCGCGTTCGTATGGAAGATGGTCGCGCTATTGGTACGCTTGATAAAATCGAAAAAAACAAAGCGGTTGTAAACTATGGGATTTTTACCACCAATGTAAGTATGGATCAGTTAGAGCTTGTTGAACGTGTTAAATAGGGATTAATTGGTACTGGTTGTTTGTTGTTGGTTTATAAAATTTTCAACTATTTACGATATCATTATTTTTATGAGATTGCCACACATCTACTGCGCTCAGTGCGGCTACTTTCGTCATTACGAGGTTTTTTTTAAGAGCGGCGAAGTAATCTCTTGGTTGATTTTACCTTTAAAAAGATTGCTTCTTCGTTACACTCATCGCAATGACGACCTCTTATTACTTTTACTTTTTCATGGAACTTATCAACGCTCAACTCCTTACATACGAAATGGTAAACATTAAACGAAGCAATAATGGCAAACTCATTCCCAGTATGGAAACGGCGTAGATCTTATAATTTCGTGTAATCCTTTGAAAGTATTCCCTTAGTATTTTAAATAGCATTTGTTGGTTACTGTATCATTATAAGGTTACCTCACTTCTACTGCGCTCAGTGCGGCTACTTTCGTCATTACGAGGAACTCTTTTTAGAGCGACGAAGTAATCTCTTGGTTGATTTTACCTTTAAAAAGATTGCTTCTTCGTTACACTCATCGCAATGACGACCTCTTTTTACTTTTACTTTTTCATGGAACTTATCAACGCTCAACTCCTTACATACGAAATGGTAAACATGAAACGGCGTAGATCTTATAGTTTCGTGTAATCCTTCGAAAGTATTCCCTTAGTATTTTAAATAGCATTTGTTGGTTACTGTATCATTATAAGGTTACCTCTCTTCTACTGCGCTCAGTGCGGCTACTTTCGTCATTACGAGGCGCTCTTTTTAAAGCGACGAAGTAATCTCTTGGTTGATTTCACCTTTAAAAAGATTGCTTCTTCGTTACACTCATCGCAATGACGATCTCTTTTTACTTTTAACTTTTCACTTTAAACTCAAACTATTCATCTCTTAAACTTTCCGCCGGATTACGTGTGGCAGCTCTGTATGTTTGCCAGCTTACCGTTAACAGGGCAATCACCAATGTAAATAAACCTGCCAAAACAAATACCCACCAACTCAATGCTGTTTTATAGGCAAAGTTTTCCAACCATTTATGCATCGCATAATAGGCAATGGGACAAGCAATAACAAAGGCTATGGCTACCCATTTAATAAAGTCCTTATTAAGCATGAGCATGATCTCCTTTATAGTAGCACCGTTTACTTTACGGATGCCAATTTCTTTGGTTCGCCTTTGTGTGTCGTATAAAGCTATTGTAAACAAACCAATGGCAGATATTAATAGAGCGATGCCAGTAAATATTATAAATATTGACCTAAGATCTTTTTCCTTTTTGTATAGCGCTTCAAGTTCATCACTTAAAAAAGTGTACTTAAAAGAGTCTTCTGGGCTTACTTTTTTAAATAGGGCTTCCAGTGCGTGCAAACCATCTTTAACTCTGTTTTCTTGCAATTTGATGAAAAAATCAGCATTCCAATCTGTAGAAGGAAATAGCACCAATGGTTTAGGTTTTGATGACAGATGCTCACTATTAAAATTTTTAACAACCCCAACGATCTTGTAACCTTTAAAACTTTCATTGGGTGTTAAAATAAGATCTGTATTGATGTCTTTTATTTGCCAAAATGCTTTGGCCGCTTCATTGATAATAACTTCGTTTTTATTAAATGTACCTTTAGTCGCATTATTATTAAACCAATGGCCTTCTATAAGCGTTAATCCAAAAATGTTTTTATAATTGGCATCTGTTGACAAGAAATTTATTTCATGAAATTCTTTATTGCTGTTTTTAGACTTTAAAGGTATTGGAATAGGCGTTATGGGTGATTTGCCCTGAGAAAAATTTACAACCAATGGAGTTTCGTCCAACTTATTTTTGATGAGATTTGGTAGCTGATTTAAATTGTATTGGTTGTCATGATTTTTATAGTTGAAAGTTGGTTTGTTATAAAGCTTGATTTTTACAATATCTTTACTATCAAATCCCAAGTCTTTATTTAACATTAAATGCAATTGTTTTGATATCAATATGGAAGTTATAAGAAGTGTTATTGTTAACACGTATTGAATAACCAAAATAGCTTTTCGGGTAGTTAGGTTGCCTTTGACATTAACAATGGATTTTATATTTGTTACGACAGTTCGCTTATAAATCACTAATAAAGGGTAAATCAATGCCAAAAACATCATGAAAATTAATGTACATCCTATAATGGTAAATACCACTAAACTTGGGGGCTGTAATTCTATTTTCATCAAGGCATTAAACTCTGGAAGCACTAGTTTGTAACCTATAGTTACAAACAATAAAACTGTGGTACAGAGTATAGCATACTCCACAAGTTTTTGATAAAGTATATGTGATTTCTTTGCTCCGTTAATTGTTATTAGTGCATTGTATTTAATACTATTATTTATATTAATTATTTGAGCATTGGAAAAATTAAGTGCCGAAATGACAACAATTACGAGTATAATAGCAAAAACTATTTTTAGTGATTTAGTATCTCCCCGCCTTGACAAAACATCAGCACGAATTGGCATGTTATTGTAGTAAAGTCCATCAAACGGAAAGTAGTTTATCTGTGAACCATAATCCTTTATGTACGGCGAAATAATTTTTAGTTGTTGTACTTTTTCTAGAAACTCATTTTTTTTGAAACTGTCATTAGCAAGTATAAATTTCATTCCCAGTTGTCCATGTTTTATAAGTGAGTTTTCAGAAGGCTTGGGGAATAGCAGATCGAAAGTAATGGAACTGTTGGAAGGTATTTTTATTACGCCTTTTACTGTATAAAAAATCTCGGAGCCAGTTGTTATTTTTAGTTTTTCTCCAATTGGATTCTTATTTCCGAACAACACCTTTGCAAAGGCTTCAGATAATACAACATGATATGGATTGTTAAGAATCTTTTTTTGGTCTCCATATTTTAGATCAAAATCAAAAACTTTGAAAAAGATAGTATCAGCCACGATACCATCTGTATAATAACTTTCATTGTTATGGTAAACTGTAGCACTTTTATATTTTTTATCTAATTTGGCTATACTGGTTACTGCTTCTACTTCGGGAAACAATTTGTAATTAATATCAATGGCCGGAGGAGGATTTGTCCACACACCGTCAGGATGCGTTCTAAAAACTTCAAAAAAAATGTGCTTCTTGTTTTTATGGAAACCATCCATAGTGAGCTCATTGTAAATGTAAGAGAGTAACAACGATGCACAGAGTGTCCCCAAGCAAAGGGTTAGCAAACTACTTGCTAAAATAACCTTATGTTTTATAAGATTTCTAAAAGCTATTCTTAAGTAATGTTTTAACATTTAATATTCATTACAATGCTATTCATACGACTTCCTTTTATTTCGACTGCGCTCAACCTGATCGAAAATCACTTTGGTTAACATCATATTTTTTAATTGTTACGTTTCTTTTTCATGGTTTGTTCGTCATTACGAGGCGCTCTTTTTTGAGCGACGAAGTAATCTGTTTGTTAATTAATCCATATTCAAAAGATTGCTTCTTCGTTACACTCATCGCAATGACGACCTCTTTTTACTTTTAGCTTTTAGCTTTTCTCTTTAAACTCAAACTATTCATCTCTTAAACTTTCTACTGGATTACGCGTAGCGGCTCTGTATGTTTGCCAGCTAACCGTTAACAAGGCAATCACCAATGTAAATAAACCTGCCAAGGCAAACACCCACCAGCTTAGTTCTGTTTTATAAGCAAAATTCTCTAACCACTTGCGCATAGCGTAATATGAAATAGGACAAGCAATAACAAAGGCTATGGCTACCCATTTAATAAAGTCTTTGTTGAGCATGAGCATGATCTCCTTTATAGTAGCGCCGTTTACTTTACGGATGCCAATTTCTTTGGTTTTACTCTCGGTAATAAACAGGCTAATGGCAACCAAGCCTAGAAGCGAAATAAAAAGCACGATAACGGTAAAGGCTTCGAGCAAGCGTTTGAGCTGGAGTTCAAGGTCATAAAAATCTTCATAATCCACCTTGTAAAGTATTTCATCTTTTTTGCTGTCATCGTACGTTATATCATTCTGTATATACAAATTCGATAAAAACGCAATCAATTCATCCTTACGATTTTTATCAAAAGATACCTGTAAAAATTGCATTGGAAAATTGTTAAACCCATAACCAATAATCATAGGGTAAATAGGACTATGCAAAGGCGTATTGTAAACATCTTTAATAACCCCAACAATAACTGCATTATTGATATTGGTAGATTTAAAGACCATTCCCAGGGGCTTTTTAAGATTAGCTTTTTTAACGAACTCTTCATTAACCAATACTTCAATTAAATCATCTGTCTTTTGTGGAGTCCATCCCACCCTAAATCTGTTCGAGAATAATGGCTTTTTGTTGGATTTAATATTACGCCCCAGTTTTAATTGTAAACCGTAGGTGTCCAGATAATTTGTATCGCCCCTAATCAGCATAGCCTTTAACTCACCTTGGGAAGACTCTATCTTAACATCTTCCAAATTAAATTTCTCATTAAAAAGCATGTCGCCAATTGCCAAACTGTTGATATAGCTTTTTGATCTAAGTTCGTTCAGTAATACATCGTCAAGTCCAGGAGGGCTAATAAAAACAACGTTTTTATCAAATCCCAAATCCTTAGTTTGAATGTATTGTACTTGTTTGGATATAAGCAAGATTGAACTTAACAACCCTATTAACAACACCAATTGAAAACCAACGATTATCTTTTTTGAAAACCAGGCACTGTTCCATTTTTTATTTTTACCCCTTCCTGCGCCAAAAATGGATTTATAGGATAGGATGAATTCCAATGTCCCTATTATTGAACCTATAACAAGTATGATAAAAAGAAATAAGCTAAGCAACGCCTTGTCATGATACCATGAAAATTCATAATTGGACGTTAACAATTTTCTAAAAATACCACTAATAAGTGGATACGTAAGTAATGTAAGGATAAAGCACACCACAATATTGAAGAAGGATTCAAATAACAGTAGCAAATAAATATTTAATTTGGATCCTCCCAAGTAGCGCCTCATCTTAAATTCTTCCGTACGATTTATACTTAGCCCCAAATTCATTAAAACATAATTGAAAATGGCCAACACTAATGTTAATACACCTACAAGGACAAGAATATTAATAAACTGTAAAGACCCTTTTTTACCTTGGTTACTAATATCGAAGGAGTTAAAATAGATAGTATCGAGACGCTGCAATTCATATTTATAATTGTTTCTGTCCACATCGCCACTGCCATTGCCTTTTGCTTTTTCAAAAAGTAAATCTTCTATCTTTTTGGTTATGCCGTTAACGTCTTTCGCATTTGGTAAATACAGATATAAGTCGGTAAAACCAGTTCTCCAACCTTTATCCTCATGGGTATCTGTATAACTTACAAGAGGGTGGGATTTAAGGTTTAATAACACGTCCGATTGTAATGTTGAGTTTTCCGGAATATCCTCTATAATACCCGCTATGGTATATTCCATTTGTTGTGAACTAACCACATTGTACGACTCTATAATTTTGCCAATAGCTTCTTCTTCTCCAAATAATTGCCGTGCCTTTCTTCTTGAAATGATGATACTGTTCTTGTTTTCCTTGAACGCATGCAAACTTCCCTTTATGAATTTAAAACTAAAAAGTTCAAAAAAGGAAGCATCTACATAAATTATATCCAGCTCTATTTTTTTACCATCGATTATAAAATTGATAGGAGCATTGTTGTTTACAACACGGCTAAAGTCAATGACTTCAGGAAGAATATCCTTTAAATAGTTCCCCAACGGTGGCGGGGTTTGTACATTTCTATAACTACTAGAAGGGGGTGTTTCTAAAACCCTATAAATATCCTTCCGCTTTTCATGGAATTTATCTACGCTTAGTTCTTTATATACAAAATGGTAAATATGAAACGAAGCAATAATGGCCACACTCATTCCTAGTATGGAAACAGCATAAACCTTATAGTTTCTTGTAATCCTCCGAAAGTATTCCCTTAGTATTTTAAATAGCATTTGTTGGTTATTAGTTGTTGGTTTCTAAACTTTAAACGGTTACGGTATTATTATTTTATAAAATTACCTCACTTCTACTGCGCCCAATACAAGCTACTTTCGTCATTACGAGGAGCTCTTTTTAAAGCGACGAAGTAATCTCTTGGTTGATTTCACCTTTAAAAAGATTGCTTCTTCGTTACACTCATCGCAATGACAGTCCATTTTTGCTTCCAATTTCTAACTTCCTGCTTCTTCAGTACCAACCAACTCATGAACACTCTCAGCTACAATTTGTCCGTCAAACAAGTTAACCACACGGTGCGCGTACTGAGAATCCCTATCGGAATGGGTAACCATTACGATAGTAGTCCCTTCCTGATTAAGTTCTGTAAGTAAGCTCATGACTTCTCTACCATTTTTGGAATCCAAATTACCAGTAGGCTCATCGGCCAATATCAATTTAGGATTTGCAACTACAGCCCTTGCTATGGCTACGCGTTGTTGCTGTCCGCCCGATAATTGCTGCGGAAAATGTTTTAAGCGGTGTCCCATTTTCATACGCTCCAAAACCTCCTTTACACGGCGTTTACGCTCTTTGGTGCTTATTTTTAGGTAGATAAGCGGTAGCTCTACATTCTCAAAAACGGTTAATTCATCTATCAGGTTAAAACTTTGGAATACGAAGCCAACGTTTCCCTTGCGCTTTTGGGTACGCTGACTCTCCTTTAATTTGCCCACTTCTTCCCCAGCGAACTTATACCCTCCACTGCTTGGATTATCTAACATCCCAATAATATTGAGCAGTGTCGACTTACCACAACCCGATGGTCCCATAATGGCTACGAATTCACCCTTCTTTACATGAAGGTTTACGTCGTGCAAAGCACGGGTCTCTACATCTTCGGTTCTAAATACTTTTGATAGCTTTTCTGTTTTAATCATTGTTTTTAATATTTATATGTTTAATTGTTTGTTTGAATCTCGAAATAGTTTGTACTAATTTATTTCAGTGTTTTTTAATCTTGTCATTCTTTTACCCTTCCGCCCGCTCGCGTTTTTTTATTTTTATTTGTCATTACGAATCGTACTTTTTGAAGCGACCAAGTAATCTGTTTGTTAATTGATCCTTATTCAAAAGATTGCTTCTTCGTTACACTCATCGCAATGACATTTCACTTTTAACTTTTTGCTTATTCATTGTTCCCGATTCCATTTTCTTTTGATTTCTACTGCATGCAATCTGACCTAAAATGACTCGAATTAACATATTTTTTGAATGTTATATTTCTTTTATAAGATTGCCACGTCCTTTGTCCTCGCAATGACACTCCCCTTTTTACTTTTAACTTACCCTATTCATCCCTTAAGCTTTCCACTGGGTTTTGTGTGGCCGCCTTGTAGGTTTGCCAGCTTACTGTTAACAGTGCTATTATTAATGTAAATAGCCCTGCAAGCGCAAACACCCACCAACTCAATGCTGTTTTATAGGCAAAATTCTCCAACCATTTATGCATCGCATAATAGGCTATTGGACATGCAATTACAAAGGCAATCCCCACCCATTTTATAAAATCCTTATTGAGCATGAACATAATCTCTTTAATGGTAGCACCATTAACCTTGCGAACACCTACTTCCTTAACCCGACGTTGTGTGTCATACAGGGCAATGGTAAACAGGCCTATTACCGAGATCAACAACGCGATAACAGTAAAAACTATATATATGGTACTTAGGCGTTTTTCTTTTTGGTATAGAGCTGCGATCTCATCGCTTAAAAACGTATAATTGAAGGGTTGATTGGGGTTTACTTCATTAAAAACCTCATTAATCTGAGCTATTGTCTCTTGATTTTTACTATTATGAAACTGAATAAAATAACCACTACTATAAGGTGTGCAAGAGATTATAAGTGGTTTTGGTTTTGATGCTAAATGCTGATAATTAAAATCTTTCACAACACCAATAATTTCATAATCTTTTCCCCAATAGATATTGTCTAGCGTTGCAGTACTAATATCTTCAATGTCCCAATATTTCTTAGCGGCCTCATTTATTATAATTTTACGGTTCCATCGTTCGTTATCAATTTCTTTATCAAAAAAGCGTCCTTCCAATAATTCAAAACCAAAAATATCTTGACACTCTGTTGAAATTACTAATGTATTGAAAGATTCAAAACCCAAAGTTTCTTGCTTAGTTTTCCATTCAATTTGATAAATATCTAAAGGAGATCGTCCTTGACCAACGGTTTTTATACCAGAGAAAGAGGCCAGTTGGTTTTTAATATATTCTGGTTTGTTAAGTATTTCCTTTTTATGAGCACTCCGTTTCTCTTCACTTCCTATTTCAACCATTGGGACTTGCGTTGTTGGATAATACAGTTTTACTTTCATAATATTTTCGGTATTAAACCCTAAATCCTTGCTTAGCATTAATTGAAGCTGTTTGGAAACTATTATGGACGATATAAGGAGCATAACCGCTAAAGCGTACTGAAGTACAACAATAATCTGCTTTCCTTTTAATTGTTGCTGCTTATTTATATTTAATACTGCTGAAAAACGATTGATACTAATGATTGGATATATGAAACCAATACCTGTAATTAATGTTAAAAACGAAACGTTAATTAATAAAACTGTTAAAACCGGCGGCTTTAAATTAGCGTTCATAAAACTATTAAAATAGGGAAGTATTAAATTATAAGTTATTGTTAGTATAACAACTGATAGGATAATTATGATGATATTTTCAACTAACTTTTGATAATAAATATTCTTTTTGAAGGCTCCATTGATTTTGGATATTACTATATTCTTGATAACGGAATTGACATTTACAATTTGAAGATTGGAAAAATTAAGAATAGACACCAATAGTATTACTAAAATAAAAATGATTAAGACATCTACATTACTCCTGTTTCCGGAACTAAAAATCGGAAAGGCCTTTATTCGACTAAAGTTGTTGCTAAAATAAAGGTCTTTTAATTTTACTGTTTTAGTAGTACTTTCAGTTAATTTAGGGTAAGCAAAGGGATAATTATTATTAGACCTTTTAATTTTCTCATCAAAATCATTTTGATGAACACTTTCTTTCAATTTTACGAATGGCATCCACCCGCCATAGGGGACACCTGCATTGGGTATTAAAACATCAAATTTAAGAGAACTATTTGAAGGGGTTTTAATAATTCCTTTTACGATATGAAGCCCTTGATAAATTGGCGATTCAAAATCCACTTCTTTCCCTATGGGGTTTACATCACCAAATAATTTTTCACTAAAATCCTCACTTAGTATAATGGCTTCATAATCATTTAAAATGGTATTTTCATCGCCTATGGTTAATTCAAAATTAAATACTTTAAAAAAACTACTATCTACAACAACACCTGTAGGTGTGTATGTTTCTTTATTATATTTTAACCTAACTTTATCTTTTTCAAAATATACAAGCGAGGTACCATTCTTAACTTCCGGATATTCGTCATAATTATTCTTAAAAGGAGGAGTCCATTCACTTTTAGGAGAATTTTTCATGGTTATCATGTATATATCTTCTACATTTTCATGAAAATCATCCATCGTCAATTCGTTATACACATAGGAAAACAGCATCGAAATACATAAAGCTCCCAAGCAAAGCGTTGCCAAACTTCCTGCAAATATGACTTTATTAGCGCGAAAGTTCCTAATGGCAAATTTTATGTAGTGTCTTAACATTTGTTATACATTTTTTAATATCATTATGAGGCGTGAAATGAACATTGTTTCATTCCCCTACCCTCTCTTAACAAGATCATTTATCCGGTTCGGTTTCCCGTAATAGTAGTAACTGGAAACCTGTTAACTCAATCTATTTTATTCTCAATACACACGCCATCATAATAATATTCCGTTCGATTTTTGATTGTTCTTTATTTATAACTTTTTACTTGTTCAATTTTCCTGTTATGATTCTCCTTGATTTCGACTGCGCTCAATCTGGCCTAAAATGACTCGAATTAACATATTTTTTGAATGTTATATTTCTTTTATAAGATTGCCACGTCCTTTGTCCTCGCGATGACACTCCCCTTTTTACTTTTAGCTTTCCACTTTTAACTTACCCTATTCATCCCTTAAGCTTTCCACTGGGTTTTGTGTGGCTGCCTTGTAGGTTTGCCAGCTTACTGTTAACAGTGCTATTATTAATGTAAATAGCCCTGCAAGCGCAAACACCCACCAACTCAATGTTGTTTTATAAGCAAAATTCTCCAGCCATTTATGCATCGCATAATAGGCTATGGGACATGCAATTACAAAGGCAATCCCTACCCATTTTATAAAATCCTTATTGAGCATGAACATAATCTCTTTAATGGTAGCACCATTGACCTTGCGAACCCCTACTTCCTTAACCCGACGTTGTGTGTCATACAGGGCAATGGTAAACAGGCCTATTGCCGAGATCAACAATGCAATTACCGTAAAGACGATATAAATGGTGCTTAAGCGTTTTTCTTTTTGGTATAGGGCTGCGATCTCATCGCTTAAAAAGGAATACCTAAAGGTTTGATTGGGGTTTACCTCTTTAAATAAAGCTTCAATGAGTTGGATGCCCACTTGGGTTTGTCCCTTATGGAATTTAATGAAATACTCATCGTCAATATATTCATAATAAACCATAACAAGCGGTTTGGGTTTAACAGATAAATGCTCATAATTAAAATCTTTGATAACCCCTATAATTTGTAAATCATTATGAGTCACTTTGGTTCCATTTTCTGATATTACATGACTTTTTCCAATATGATCATTCTTAATAAGGGTTTCATGAAAATCTGTGATATTCCAATATTTTAGAGCTGCCTCATTGACAACAATTTTAAGCCCCCCTTTTTGACGGTCAACTTCTCGTTCAAAAAAACGTCCTTTAATCACTTTAAAATCAAAAATATCTTTGTTTTCTGGAGTCACAATAAGCGTGTTAACAGATTCATAGTCACCACCTTCAATTTTCCAATTTGATGAATAAGAATTCAATGGGGATTTTCCCTGAGCCATCTTTTCGATACACGAAAAAGAAGCCAATTGATCATTGATATATCGGGGGACTTGCATAAGCTTTTCATGCTCTTCTCTTCTGCGTTCCTGACTCCAGTTTCTAGATTCCATATTAAAAGGCGGCTCATAAAACAACTTTACTTTCATAATCCCCTCTTTATTAAAGCCCAAATCTTTATTAAGCATCAAACCTAACTGGTTATTTATAACAAGTCCTGATATTAACAGAATAAATGCTAAACTATATTGCATAATAATAGTAACATGCCGTCCACTTAACGTATGGGAAATTTTCACATTTTGTTTAATGTTTTTTATGGTAGAAAACCGATTGATTACCCAGACAGGATATAAGGCTCCAAATATGGTTATGGTTAGTAATATAACGGTATTGAGTAAAAATACCTGCACTACTGGTGGCGCCAGAGTTACACCTGCAAAAGTATTAAATTGGGGTAAGATAAGTTTATAACCTATCGTTATAAGAGCACCTGAAAAAAGTATTAAAATTAGTGTTTCTACCAGCTTTTGAAATACGATATGTTTTTTAAGCGCTCCATTTACCTTGGAAATGGCTATACTTTTAAGTACTGCATTGGTATTAACAATTTGCAAATTGGAATAATTGAGCACAGAAACAAAAAGTATAACCAATATGATAATAAACAATACCCGAAGGTTCTTTTCATTTCCTGATCCAAATGGTGCATATTGCTTTATGCTATTTAATTCATTACTAAAATACATATCATCCAAGTTAACAATGGAAGTAATGCTTTCTGTTAATTGAGGATATACATTGGGTACTTTATTATTGGATGCTTCAATTTTTTCCTTAAATCCATTCTCATTAAAATTTGGTTTTACTTTAAAAAATGGTACGCCTGATCTTCCGTAACCATGACTTAAACGTTGATGTGGTATAATGTAATCGAAAGTTATTGAACTGTTAGAAGGTATTTTAACAATTCCCTGTACGGTATGGACACCTTGGTACATTCGAACTTCAAAATCTATTTTTTTTCCTATTGGATTTTCATCTCCAAACAATTTTTTACTAAACTTTTCACTTATAATGATGGATTGCTTATCGTTTAATACTGTATTCGAATTTCCTTGAGTAAGCTTAAAATCAAAAACTTGAAAAAAAGTACTATCTACCACCATGCCTATGGGCGTATAAATATTCTCATTGTATTTTATTTTGGTGTCATTCTCCCTAAAACACTTTAATGATACACTGCTTTCTATTTCCGGATATAATTCAGGATCGAACTTATACGGTGAACGCCACTCGCCTTTAGGAGATTCTTTCATGATAACCATAAAAACATCCTTTTCCTGTTCATGGAAATTATCCATTGTCAATTCGTTATACACATAGGAAAACAGCATCGAAATACATAAAGCTCCCAAGCAAAGCGTTGCCAAACTTCCTGCAAATATGACTTTGTTAGCGCGAAAGTTCCTAATGGCGAATTTAATGTAGTGTCTTAACATTTGTTATACGTTTTTATATATCATTATGAGGCGTGATATGAGCACTTTTTTATGACCTTGCCCTCTCTTAACAAGATCATTTAATCTGGCTTCTTGTAATAGCAGTAACAGGAAACCTATTGACTCAACCTACTTACTACCCATATACACGCCTTCATAATAATATTCCGTTCGATTTTTGATTGTTCTTTATTTGTAACTTCTTTACTTGTTCATTGTTTTCGATACTATTCTCAATCTAACAGAAAATCATTTGAACCAATATATTTTTTAATTGTTATGTTTCTTTTTCATGGTTTGTTCGTCATTACGAGGTGCTCTTTTTAGAGCAACGAAGTAATCTCTTGGTTGATTTACCTTTAAAAAGATTGCTTCTTCGTTGCTCTCATCGCAATGACGCTTTCCTTTTAATCTTTAACATCCTTAGTCCTGGTCCTGCTTCCTGTTTCTAACATATATTCACAACTACCATTATCTAAGAATTAACTTATCATTGTCTCCAAAATTGTCATAAGATGAAATAATCACAGCTTCTCCGACATCCAAACCTTCAATAATTTCATAATACTGTGGATTTTGCTTACCTATTTTTACTGGGCGTTTTATAGCATATGTGCCCGAGACATCAACCACATACACCCATTGTCCACCCGTGCTTCCAAAGAAAGCGCCTTTAGGCAACAGCAATGCTTCAGATGGTGCGCCTAGCTGCAATTTTATATAATAACTTTGCCCTGTACGAATGTTATCGGGTTTAGAATCATCAAATACCAAATCGACATCAAATTTACCATCTCTTACTTCGGGATAAACTTTTCTTAATCGTAACTTATAAAGGGTGTCTTTACGATCGAATGTTGCTGTAAGTCCTCGCTTTACACGATCTATATAATGCTCGTCTATTTGCGATTCCACCTTAAAGTCGGACAGTACATTAATTTGACCTATATTTTGACCTTTCCCCACACGCTTACCAATTTCGGCGTCCAAAAAGCCCAACTGACCATCTATTGGTGCCTTTACATTTAAATTCTCGATGCGCTCGTATTCCATGCTTAAGGCCTGTTTCATACGCCCTAAATCGCGACTTAGGTCTTTAATACTCCCTATGTTCCTTAGGGAATCCTGTTTGGTTTGGAATTTCTGTACTTCATGGCTTTTTTGTGACAACTCAAAATCCTCTTTAGCTCTTAAATACTCCTCTCTTGCGATCAGTTCGTCATCATATAGCGCCTGGTACTGTATATATTTACGCTCGGCCTGCTTTAACCGGTATTCGGCATCGAGTAAGCTCTTTTGAGCAGCATTTCTTTTGGTTTCAAAGTCAATTTGTGTTTGTCTTAGGTGATTTTCCTTTGTTGCTAAATTGGTTTCACTGTTTAATATCTCTCCAAATAACTCCCTATTTTCCAACTGCAGTATAACGTCTCCCTTTTTAACCATACTCCCTTCTTCTATAAGCACCTCGGTAACACGCCCTCCTTCGTAAGCGCCTAAATATACTGTGGTAATTGGGCTTACCTGTCCGCTAAGACTAATGTAATCATTAAATTTATTTTTGGTAACCTGGGCTATGGTAAGCTTTTCTTTATCTACTTTTAATGTAGAGACATTATCGCTAAATGCGATATGGAAAATGAAGAATAGCACAAAGGCTGCTAGTACACCTATTACAGCATGCTTGCGTTTTAAACCTTTTTTCTTTTCAATAGGAGTGTCCATAAATATTAATTTGATGCTATTGTTGGTAATTTAAATTCACCTTTGTAAAAGTCTAAATAGTGCTTTTGTATGCGTTTTTCTACTAGTATGCGTAATTGTTCTATTTTGGCACTTAAATATGAACTACTGGTAATTTGAAGATCATACAGGCTTATAAGTTCTTTTTCAAATCTCTTTTGTGCTACTTTATAAGCTTGTTCTTTTGCTTTTAATTGTTTTTGGTTCAAAACTTCCTCTGCATTTAAGGCTTTGTTTTTTTGAAGCATTTCCCGGATTTGTTTATAGGTACGTTGTTGTTCCAGTCTAAATTGTGTATTGGCCTTATTCAATCTTATTTTACCAATTTTGGTTTGGCTCCACACCCTTCCATTGCCAAAAACGGGGAAATTGAGCGAAACCCCTATAAACTTATTTTGGTTGTTTTTTATTTGCTCTCTAAAAGAAACTGTATTTCCAGAAGCATCTTTAATGTTATCTGAAAAACTAGTATTAATGGCTGCACTTAACCCAATTCTGGGAAAAAACGCACTCTTAGTGACAGCTAAATCTTTTTTTGCAGATGCTACCGAAAGAGCACTTATTTTGAGTAGTGGTAATGTTTCCAAAGCACTATTAAAAACCTCTTCAACATCAGTTTCAGGTAGTTTGTTTGAAGTAAGTCCTGCAGTAATCGCTATGGTTTCCTGTTGCAAATTCATTTCCTGCAACAAACTCAGTTTTGCCAGTTCCAATCGGTTTTCGGCTTGAAGTACACTTAATGAATCACCACTAACGGTTGCTTCAATTTCATATAGATCGGCCTTGGCCATCAATCCCAAATCAGTTTTTTTACTAACTGTCCGGTAATGCAACAAATTAGAGCGTTGTTGCTCCTTAACAATTTCTAACGCTCCTTCATGAAACAATACATTACTAAATAAGTCCATGATCTTAAAGGCCAAATCGTATTTAGCTTGCTCTGCTCGGTATTTACTGTTTTCGTATTGCAATTTTTGATATGCCAAGTGGTGCCATTTCCTAAAACCTTCAAACAATGTAATGGAAGACGAAAGCCCTCCCCTTATTCCCGACACAAAGCGTCTTTCAACATAAGTATTTGTTACAGGATCCAGAGTACGCCCAAAGCTTACATTATAACCTGGATATGAAACACCAATGCTTGGAAGCAGGTTGCGTTTACTTTGTTGCCAGTATTCTTTACTTATTGCAGCATCCTGACTAGTAATCTCCTGTTCTAAACTATGTTCTAGTCCATATACAATACATTCGTCTAAAGTCCACATCTTTTGTGCCTGCCCTTTAAAAATGAAAATGACCCCAAAAAACAATACTGCTAAACTAATTTTAAAACTCATTAACTCTATAACCGTTGAATTTTGGGCATTATATGTCCAACACCGTGCCACTTTTTTTAACAACCTGCAAAACAATGCTTTACGCAATAAAACAATATCTAACCCAACGCTATAGTGTAAAAATAATGGACAAAATGTGTAAAAATATTTTACACTTCATACAGTGTAATAAGAGGATTAGTTAGTTTTGAATAAATTAATAGTTACTCCCAATGATTCAAGGTAACATACTTATTATAGACGATAACAAAAATGTACTAAGTGCTCTCGAGTTATTATTGCAAACCGAATACCAAAACATAACAACACTATCCAATCCCAATGCCATTACATCGGTTGCTAACATAGCCTCTTACGATGTTATCTTATTGGACATGAATTTTTCAGCAGGTGTAAACACTGGCAATGAAGGTTTTTATTGGCTTAAACGGTTAAAAGCATTAACACCCGATGCCTCCATTGTTATGATAACTGCCTATGGTGGCGTTGAAATTGCAGTTAAGGCTTTAAAGGAAGGTGCAACAGATTTTATCCTTAAGCCTTGGGATAATAAAAAACTGCTGGCTACAGTACACGCTGCTTACAAATTTCGTCAATCACGATTGGAAGTTAAAGCATTAAAATCGGCGCATCAAAATTTAAAATCATTAATTAATAACGAAGGGAAATATATTATTGGTCAGTCCAAAGCGATTAACAAAGTACTTAAACTTGCAAGAAAGGTTGCGAGCACCAATGCCAATGTGCTTATTACTGGTGAAAATGGTACTGGTAAGGAACTCATAGCCCAGGAGATTCATAAAAATTCTAAACGGCACCAAGGAATACTCGTTAATGTGGATATGGGAGCCATCCCCGAAACCTTATTTGAAAGCGAACTGTTCGGACATGTAAAAGGAGCTTTTACCGACGCCCATAAGGATCGTCCGGGTAAATTTGAAGCTGCCAATGGTGGGACATTATTTTTAGATGAAATTGGCAATTTACCTTTATCCCTACAATCTAAATTATTATCGGTACTGCAAAACCGACAGGTATTTAGAGTAGGATCTAATACAGGAATTGCTGTAGATATCAGACTTATTTGCGCTACAAATAGTCATTTAGAGAATTTATTGGTCGAAGGGTCTTTTCGGGAGGATTTATTGTACCGCATTAACACGATTCATATTGAAGTACCTCCCCTACGCGATCGTGATGATGATGTTTTGCTTTTAGCTGATTTCTTTTTAAAAAAATACGCCAATAAATACGGAAAAAAGGTTGCCAATATAGCCTCCTCTGCTAAAAAGAAGCTACTAAATTATAACTGGCCTGGTAATGTACGTGAGTTACAGCATACTATTGAGCGAGCCGTTATTTTAAGTGAGGGCAATACCCTAAACACCAATGATTTTTTATTTAAAACGCCAACCAAAACAAGAATTACAGAGCACTTAGAAACTTTAGACGCTATGGAGAAACAAATGATCTCAAGTGCTTTGGAACGACACGAAGGGAATTTTACTGCAGCTGCCAACCAATTGGGAATCACCCGACAAACCTTGTATAATAAAGCAAAACGTTATGGAACCCAATAGATTATGAGCAGTAAAGTATTATATTATAAAATTATTTTGAGGGTGCTTCTTATATTGGCAACATCTATAGGCTTGGCCTTTTCTATTTTACAAAACCATTTAGATTACAGCATTTATCTGGGGCTAATCCTAGTTGCTCAAGTTATTGGAATTATTATATTTTTAAATCAAACCAATAAAAAAATTGCATTCTTCTTTGATGCTATCGAAAATGATGATTCTACCATCCATTACCCCGTACACATTAAGAACAAATCTTTAAAAGCCTTGCACCATAGTTTAAATAAGGTAAACAATCTCATTCAAGACATAAAAATAGAACATGAAGCCCAGGAGAAGTATTACCAAACCATTCTGGAAGAGGCTAGCATAGGCATTCTTACCATTGGCAAGCAGGGGCATATTTTTACAGCTAATAAAAGTGCAAAAACCATGCTATCCCGCAATCCGTTGACACATATAAGGCAATTGCAACAGATTGATAAAAAACTATACGATCTCATCGCAAATCTAAAGCCTTTTGAATCCAAATTATTTCAGTTTACCAATGAGCGGGAAGTTATCAAACTATCCGTAAAGGCAACCTCTTTAGTGTTAAACCAAAAAGAATTGTTATTAGTTATTATTCAAAATATCAATTCAGAAATAGAACAAAATGAAATCGATTCCTGGAATAAACTTTTTAGTGTGTTAACACACGAAATCATGAATACTATAGCGCCAATCACCTCTTTGTCTGAAACACTGGTTGAACAAATCAAGAAACATTCAAACAGCGACGAAGATCAATTAAAGGATGCCCGTACAATGAAAAATATTTCGAAAGGGTTGGATGTTATCAAACAAAACAGTCATAACCTAGTAGATTTTGTAAATTCCTATAGAACATTAACCAAAATCCCAAGTCCTGATAAGCACATTCTATCGGTTGCCACCCTGTTCGACAAAATAAAGATCTTGTGTAGCCAGGAAAAAGGATTTGGTAATGTTACCTTTAAAACAAGTGTGCCCCATAATCTAGAAATATTTGCCGACGAGAAGCAAGTACTTCAAGTATTGGTAAATCTGGTGAAAAATGCATTACAATCTATGGAAGGAAGCACAAATGGCATTGTAAAACTAACAGGAATAAAACAGCAAAATGGAAAGATTGTTCTGCAAGTTGCAGATAATGGACCTGGTATTCCTTCCGATCTCTTAGACCACATTTTTGTTCCTTTTTTTACGACCAAAAAAGAAGGAACAGGTATTGGTTTAAGTCTTTCCAAACACATTATGCGACTGCACGGTGGTAGTGTGCAGGTAAGCTCCGTTCCTGAAAAGGAAACGGTATTTACTTTAAGCTTTTAAAGCAAATTAAACTGTAGTATTTTTGTATTGCACCTATACTTATTAATGATGTCGTAAAAGTAAAAAAAGCTATGGTAGATTTTTACAAACATAAAAACCTCATTCTTTTCGATGGTATTTGTAACCTATGCAATGGTGCTGTACAATATATCATTAAATATGACAAAAAGGATGTATTCCTATTTGCTCCTTTACAAAGTAACATTGGAAAGCAAATTATTAAAACCCATCATATTGATACAGGCAAAACAGATTCCATACTGCTTTTTGTACCTGGAAAAGGTATTAGCAGCAAATCGACTGCTGCATTAAAAATTGCATCGCAATTAGGATTTCCTAATAATTTAATGGTTGTTTTTTTTATTGTACCAGCATTTATACGCAACTGGGCTTACGACTACATTGCTAAAAACCGCTATAGATGGTATGGAAAAAAGGATGCCTGTATGGTACCAACTCCAGAATTAAGATCTAAATTTTTAGAATAACTATTCCTGTACTAAAGTACCCCATTCGGTCCAGGAACCATCGTAAACCGACAGCTTATTGTAGCCTGCTATTTCTGCTCCTAGAGCAAGCACACATGCCGTAATTCCAGATCCGCAAGAAAAGATTATAGGATCTTCATTTAGAGCTAATTTGGCATATATCTGTTGTAAGTCTTCTTTAGATTTTATTTCACCATCACTTAACAAATCGGTAAAAGGTAAATTAACCGAATTAGGAATGGTTCCCATGCGTAAGCCCTCTCTAGGTTCTGGTTCTTGACAATTAAAACGTCCTCTGGAACGTGCATCAATAATAGTATGTGTTTTATTTGCAGAAGCTGTTTTCATATCATTAAAAAACACCATAGCTTCTGGGTTTAGTTTTGCTTCAAAATCGCCTAAACGACCACCATACTGCACCATCGACTCTGTTTTGTAATTGGCTTTTTGCCATGATGGCAAACCACCACTTAACACCGCTATATTATGATGACCAAATGCCTTAAACAACCACCAAACCCTAGCCGAAGAATAAATCCCTTTATCATCATATACTACTATAGCACTGGCTTTATTAATGCCTAAAGCCCGTGCCTCTTTTTGAAACTGTGCCTCGGATGGGAATGTACTTGGAAATGGTGCGCCTACTTCACTAAACCTCTTCTTAATATCAAAAAAGCGGGCTTTGGGTATTTGGATCTGGGAAGCATCCAATACTTTGTTAATTGTTCCGTCTAAAACGATTAAATTATCAGCATCTAAATGTTCATGTAACCAAGTTACAGAAACTATTGGCATAGAAAAAACAATATTAGAACTCATAACAAAGGACTTTATGCCTAATCATTTCTTTTTTTATAGTTATCGTCCCAGTTTCTAACATGGGGCTCTCCTAGCTTATCAACTGATTTGGCTACAAGCATCGATACCGATGCATCACCAGTAACATTAACCACCGTTCTGCACATATCAAGAGGTCTATCTACCGCAAATATCAATGCCAAACCAGCTTCGGGTATACCTGCCTGGGCCAATACAATAACCAACATAACCATTCCGGCACCTGGAACAGCTGCACTTCCAATGGAAGCTAATGTTGCCGTAACAATAATACCTAGTTGTACACCCAAGCTCAAATCCATACCAAAAGCTTGCGCTATAAACACTGCTGCTACAGCCTGATATAAACTGGTTCCGTCCATATTAATTGTCGCTCCAATGGGCAACACAAAACTGGTTACTTCTTCTTCTACGCCAAGGTGCTCTTCTACCCGTTCCATAGTTACTGGAAGCGTTGCAGCACTACTACTTGTTGAAAATGCCAGTAACTGCGCTGGTCCAATACCATTAAAAAAGAATTTTGGTGTTTTCCCCGTAAAGACTAGAACGATTATTGCATAAACGACAATCATCATCGCCAATCCCAATACCACACAAAAGGCATACCACCCCAAGGCACTAAATAAATCGGCACTTGGCGATTCAACAACCAATGCAGCCAATAGGGCAAATACGCCATATGGAGCTGCTAGCATTATTAAATCGATAAGCTTTAGAATAACCTCGTTAAAGCTATCGAAAAATTGCTTTGCAGGTTTTGCCTTCTCTTCAGGAATCAAAATCAACCCCAAACCAAAAAAGATGGCAAAGAATATAACCTGAAGCATATTGCCATTATCGCTGGCCGCATTAAAAATATTACTTGGGACTAAATCTTCCAGAGCTTGTAAAGGCCCTGCTTTCCGTTGTTTTTCAGCTGCCGATATTTTCTTATCAGCATCTCCCTTATAGCTTTCAACTAGTTCTGTCCGGGTTGCTTCTGTTATCGATTTTCCCGGTTGAACAACATTCACGACCAGTAAACCAATAGAAACCGCTATAACGGTTGTAATGATATAAGTTATTATCGTCCTCCCTCCCATTTTTGAAAGTTTGGCTATATCCTTTAAGTCTGATACACCCTTAATAAGTGAGGCCAATATTAACGGAACGGCTATTAATTTTAAAGCATTAATAAATATATTCCCAAAAGGTTTAACCCAATCTTGAATAATCTCCCTGCCCCCATCAAATTTGGTCATTATTAAACCTACAACGACTCCTAAAGCCATTCCTAATAATATTTGCCAATGTAATGCGAGCTTCTTCATGGAATTATATTTTTGATAATTTATTTAAAAGGTAGTAATCTGCAAGTACCAATGCTGCCATAGCTTCGACAATAGGCACCGCTCTTGGCACCACACAAGGGTCATGGCGTCCTTTACCTTGCATTTCGACCGTATTTCCTTCTTTATCAATCGTTTCATATTTCTGGATAAGCGTGGCCACAGGCTTGAACGCTACATTAAAATAGATATCCATGCCATTGCTAATACCTCCTTGAATACCTCCAGAAAAATTGGTTTTTGTTGTACCATCGTTGTTAAAAGCATCATTATGGTCACTGCCATACATGGTACTCCCCTCAAAACCACTACCATATTCAAATCCTTTCACGGCATTAATGGATAGCATGGCCTTACCTAATTCTGCATGTAATTTATCAAATACAGGTTCTCCTAATCCAATTGGCACATTCTTAATAACACAACTAACAATACCTCCTACGGTATCACCTTTACTGCGTACTTCTTTAATATAAGCCTCCATATCCTTTGCCATAGTTTGGTCTGGACAACGAACAATATTAGATTCTATTTGAGTAAGATCAAGCTCTGTATAAGGCTTATTTAGCTTCATAGTCCCAACACCAGAAACATAGGCACTTATTTTAATATCCTTTAGCATTTGCTTTGCCAAAGCTCCAGCTACTACTCTACAAGCTGTTTCGCGTGCAGAACTACGGCCTCCTCCCCTATAATCACGGATACCATACTTTTTATCGTAGGTGTAATCTGCATGACTTGGTCTGTAGCTGTCTTTTATATGTGAATAATCGTGTGATTTCTGATTGGTATTTTCTATAACAAATCCAATCGAAGTCCCTGTTGTTTTGCCTTCAAAAATCCCTGAATGAAATTTTACCGTATCTGGTTCTTTTCGTTGTGTCACTATTGAAGACTGTCCCGGTCTTCTTCTATCCAATTCTTGTTGAATAGACTCTATATCAACATCAATCCCAGCTGGACAACCGTCTATAACGCCTCCTAAAGCACTTCCGTGCGATTCACCATAAGTTGTTAATGTAAATAATTTACCAAAGGAATTCCCTGCCATAAATAAATTTTTGACGCTAAAGTAAATCTATTCTTAGAGATACGAAAATGAAAGTTAAGAATTTCTTGAAGCCATCTATAACAAAGGTAACACTGCAAGTCTCTTTTTTTAGATCAAATACAAGTAAAATAACCAAACAGAACTAAGGACATTACATTTATTTAACAATATACTCACAGTTAGATAATTGTAAGGTAACCCCTAAATAATATATGTCTGCGATATTTACAAAAACTTGATACATTTTGAAAATAAAACGTAAAATAGAAATCGCCGTTATTTCCGATGTCCATTTAGGCACCTATGGATGCCATGCCAAACACTTATTAAGCTATTTAAACAGTATCACTCCTAAAAAACTGATCCTAAATGGTGATATTATTGATGTTTGGCAATTTAATAAGCGTTACTTTCCTAAATCACACCTTAAGGTAATCAAAAAAATTATAGACATGGCGGCTAACGGTGTTGAGATTATCTATATTACTGGAAACCATGACGAAGTATTACGCAAGTTTAGTGACACTAACATAGGCAATCTTTCTATTGTAGATAAACTGGTTCTTGAATTGGACGGGAAAAAAGCATGGTTTTTTCATGGTGATGTATTCGATATTTCCATTCAAAACGCCAAATGGTTGGCTAAACTAGGGGGGTATGGATATGACTTACTTATACTTTTAAACCGCTGCATTAATTGGTGCTTGGAACGTATGGGGAAGGAAAAGCGCTCCTTGTCAAAAAAAGTAAAGGATGGTGTAAAAGGTGCTATAAAATACATTAATGATTACGAAACGGTTATCTCTGATCTGGCCATAGAAAATGACTACGATTATGTGATTTGCGGACACATACATCAGCCCAAAATGATGTACCGAGAAAACAAACACGGAAAGACCATGTACCTAAACTCGGGAGATTGGGTAGAAAATTTCACGGCACTAGAATACCAATTCAAACGTTGGAAAATATATAATTTCAACAAAGATAAACTTGCCCCTTTTTATGTTGATGAAGACGTAAAGGCTATGGAAATAAAAGATTTAATCGCGGCCATAACTATTGTTGATCAACAGCAAAAAAAATCAGGCTAAGGCATTTTTTAATATGGTTATAGGGTGCAAAGCCTCACGCTGCGTACCATCTTTAATTTGATGCCTGCAACTTGTACCATTTGCTGCTATTATAGTATCGTTTGATGCTTTTCTAACAGCTGGAAACAAGGTTTGTTCCCCAATAGTCATACTCACCTCATAATGCTCCTTTTCGTACCCAAAACTTCCTGCCATACCACAACAACCGCTAGGAATAATGGTAACCTTGTAATTCTCGGGGAAGTTTAAAACGGTAAAACTAGACAATTGATTCCCCATAGCCTTTTGATGGCAATGTCCGTGAAATTTAATTTGCTCCTCCTTCTTTGTAAACTGCTCGGGTTTAATATTACCAATTGCCATTTCCTGCTGCAAAAACGCCTCAATTAATAGTGTATGCTTTGCAATAGTTTTGGCCGCTTGTTTATCGTCTGCTAATTTTAAATACTCGTCCTTAAACGTTAAAATAGCTGAAGGCTCAATACCCAATAAAGGTGATTCGGCCGAAATCTTATCCTTAAAAACAGCAACATTTTTATTAGCGACTGCTTTAGCTTGTTTTAACAGGCCTTTTGACAAAAAAGTGCGCCCAGATACATCATTTTCTAAAATAATAACGTTATAGTTTAATGCAGTTAACAACAAAATAGCATCCTTACCTATTTTTGTATCTAAATGGTTAGTAAACTCATCATTAAACAGATAAACCGACTTGATGAATTTTTCACCAACCTTTTGTTTTTCAAACGATTCAAACCACTTACTTAAACTATGAGATGACACTAAAGGCAGCGTTCTTTCCTTTGCTATTCCCATTGCATTTTTCAATAAAGAAGCTGTTACGGTATTCTTAAAGACAAAGTTTGTAAGCTTAGGGAACCAGCTACCATAACGATTTAGTGTATTGTTATAAGCAAATAGTTTTGTGCGTAAAGACACTCCGTTTGCCTTCTGGTATTGGTACAGGAATTCGGCCTTTAAATTTGCTACGTCCACACTGCTCGGACATTCACTTGCACAAGCTTTACAACTAAGACATAAATCGAACACCTCTTTAAGCTCTTTGTGATCAAACCTGTTAGCCTTATTTGAATTAGTCAAAAATTCCCTTAAAGCATTGGCTCGTGCTCGTGTGGTATCTTTCTCATTACGGGTAGCACGATAACTCGGACACATAACACCACCGAACTCTGGAAGTTTCCTGCAATCACCAGAACCATTACACTTTTCGGCTTCTCTTAAAATACCTAGCGATGCCGAAAAATCCATTAATGTATCAATCTTAGGCTCCTTTCTATCGGTCTCATAACGTAGGCTTTTGTCCATTGGGAAAGCATCAACAATTTTACCGGGGTTAAAAATAACTCCGCCATCAAAGGCCATTTTTATATGTTTTAAAATATCGTAATTCGCCTGACCTATCATTAGAGGTATAAATTCCGACCTTACAATACCGTCGCCGTGTTCTCCACTCATAGACCCCTGATACTTTTTCACCAAATGTGCGACATCTGTGGTTATTTTTCTGAACAGGTCAACATCGCTATGCTTCTTTAAATCCAAAATAGGCCGTAGATGTATCTCCCCAGCCCCTGCATGCGCGTAATACACTGCCTTTTGTCCGTGTTTTTCCATTAAGGTTGTAAACTCCGAAATGTAACTTGCCAAATCCTCTACTAGTACAGCCGTGTCTTCGATACACGCCACAGCTTTTTTATCCCCAACGATATTTCCCAATAGCCCCAAACCAGCACTGCGCAAATTATTAGCCTTATCTACATGATCCCCAACAAGCAGTGGGTGCGCATAACTCAAGCCTGTCTCTTTAATAGTCTTAATTAAAGCATTGGCTTTAGATTGTACTTCTTCCTTGGTTTCAGCTTTCACCTCACACATTAGGATCGCTTCAGGGTCACCTTCCAAAAACTGTCTGTTTTCTTCTTGTGTCTTATTATGTTTGGTACAATCCAGAATGGTTTTATCCATCATTTCACAAGCATACAAATCGTGCTGCATAACAGGCACAACAGCATTCAAACAGTTTTCGATACTACGAAAATGTGCTGCTACCATTATATTTTCTGAAGGTGGTAGTATATCAAGTTTTAAGGTGATTTCTGTCGTGAAAGCCAAGGTTCCTTCACTTCCGGACAATAACTTACACATATTAAACATAGTATCTGCACAGGCAGGCTTGAACACTTCTGTATTAACAAGTTCGTCTATAGCATACCCCGTGTTTCTTCTGTGAATTTCTGGCTTTGGAAAATTGCCCTCAATTTGCTTATGGACTGCTTCCGGCTGCAATTGGGCGTAAATCGTTTTATAAATTTGTCCTTCTAAATTAGGCATCTCTATTTTTTTATGGAATTCCGATTTTGAAACCGCTTTAAAAGTCGCTTCACTACCATCGCTTAAAACAGTTTGCATTTCTAAAACCTTATCACGCGTTACGCCATACTGTATTGATGTAGACCCAGAAGAGTTATTGCCTACCATCCCTCCTATCATACACCTGTTAGATGTAGAGGTGTTGGGGCCAAAAAAGAGTCCAAATGGCTTTAAATAATTATTTAGGGCATCACGTACCACACCTGGCTGTACCGTAACGGTTTGCTTCCTTTCATTTAGAGCAATAATCTCTGTAAAATATTTAGATACATCTACAACAATACCTTTACCCACACATTGTCCTGCTAAGGAAGTGCCCGCCGTTCTGGGAATTAATGAGGTGTCGTGTTTTTTAGCAAAGTCAATTAACAGCTTTATATCCTCCCTATCTTTAGGGTAAGCAACTGCTAAAGGCAACATTCTATATACCGATGCATCGGTAGCGTAAATTGTTTTCAACAACTCATCATAAAATAATTCTCCTGAAAGCGTTTTACTTAACTCCTGTAAATGAGCGGATAATATCATAGTTCAATAAAAATATTTATAATTCTAACGAGAAGTTAAATATAAATACATTTTTGGCGTTATTTTTGTAAAAATAAGCTGAACTTAAAATAATCTTTTTTTTAAAAAAGATCGTATATATATTAATAAAAACAAAACTTAACATTTATGAGAAATTTATTTTTATTGTCAATAGCTTTAATTGGTTTTGCTATTAGTTCTAATGCGCAAAGTATTTCTGAAAACGCCCTTGGTTTACGATTAGGAGACAGCGATGGCTTTGGAGCCGAAATCTCGTACCAACGTGCCTTGGGAGACAACAACCGTTTGGAAGTGGATTTAGGCTGGCGTGACGGAAAAAACTATGATGGTTTTAAATTAGCTGGTTTATACCAATGGGTATTCCCACTAGATGGTGATTTTAACTGGTATGTCGGCGCCGGTGGTGGTTTAGGGTCTTTCGATGTAGATACTCCAACCTATAGCGACTCAGAGACATTTTTCTTTGCGGCTGGCGACATTGGTATTGAATACAGCTTTGAAATCCCATTGATGCTTTCGCTTGATTTTAGACCCGAAATTGGCTTTGGCGATTTCAATGATGATTTAGATTTTGATATAGCCTTAGGTATTAGATACCAATTTTAAACACACACATTATATATAACAAAAAGCGCCTTTAGGGCGCTTTTTTCATACCCTAAATAGCATAAGTTTTGGAACAAATACGAAAACATTTTGAAAAGAATTTCAATATAACACCTCAAGATTGGCAAATATTTGCATCAAAACTAGTGTGCAAAAAGTTCCCAAAACGAACGGTTCTCTTGAAAAAGGGAGATACTGAACGGTATCTATCATTTATTGAAAAAGGCTCTATTCGCTTCTATGTACCAAACGCAGACAAAGACCTTACTTTTGGATTTGTTTTCCAAAATGCTTTTGTAAGCGCATACGACTCCTTTTTAACGCAATCACCTTGTACTTATACTGTAGAAACCATTGAGGATACTGTACTTTGGAGATTAACTTATAATGACCTCCAAATTATATACGACACTACTCAAATTGGCAACACTATTGGAAGAAAAGCCTGTGAAGACCTATACTTAAAAAAAACAAAAAGAGAGTTATCACTTTTAAACGAAACTGCAGAAGTACGCTATGCAAATCTTTTTTCTGAACGACCAGAGCTTATTAAACATGTTCCTTTAAAATATATTGCTTCGTACATAGGTGTAACGCCCCAAGCATTAAGCAGAATTAGGAAGCGGATTTCTTAACTTGGGTTCATTGTAATAAATGCGCTAACATGGATCTTTGTAAAATAGATTTTCAAGATTTATGTTAATTAAAAAATTACAAACAGATGAAACCATTAATTGTTTTATTAGGCACATTTATTATCGCTATTACTGTTTTAAAATTAGCAAGAAACACTACTGACTACCGACTGGCTGGCCGAGTCGCTATGGCTTCCATGTTATCTTTTACTGCTATTGGACATTTCATGTTCATTGATGGCATGAAAGCAATCATTCCCGATTTCTTCCCTTTAAAAACCGAAATAGTTTTTGCCACAGGCGTTTTGGAATTAGTCTTTGCTATTGCCTTATTTTATCCTAATATTAGGGCATTGACCAGATGGGCTTTAATTATTTTCTTCATAGCAATCTTACCTGCTAACATTAAAGCCGCAATGCACCATATAAATTACCAAACTGGAGCCAACGATGGTCATGGGGTAACCTATTTATGGTTTCGCATACCCCTACAAGTATTTTTTATTGTTTGGGTTTACATGTCAACACTAAAACAGGCTCAGTAATTCTAACATGCCTAAAATAAGGTTGTTTGTCCTTCACTATCCGTATCGGTATCGTTACTACCTGTAATTTCTACGGCTATGGTATCCGAATTTTTAGATTCTGAGTCGACTGGTTTTGAGACTGTTTCCTCATCAACAACATCAATGTCGTCGGCGTGTTTTTGTTCTGGGGCTTCAAACGGAATTGGATCCAATAAATTAACTTGGTTAACTTTATCTTTCGTTAATTGATTACCTAAAGCCGTGATACCTTTTATCGCAATAAATTCCTCTAAACGAATTTCTAAGTTTTCTTTCCTGTCTTTACCACGTTCTTTAGCAAAAACAACCTCTGCAACAGGTTTCCAGTCAGTAGAAACCACTTCTAGAACCGAGTTAGGGTGCTCTGAGATAAACGTTTCCTCTTTGCCTTCGTTCTCAACTAAAAAGCGTTTCACATAATACAGTTCCTTCTCCCCATTGTAATAAATCGCTGAAATGGGCTTATTGGGAATCCACTTTTCAAGAACGATCATGTCATCATCAAAATGAGCGGTAAGCTCTGGTATAATTGTTTTTGCCACACCCGATTGACTGATGATAAGAATACGGTCTTCGCCTCTAAATTCTCCTACCAACTCACCTCGGCCATCAACATTTAAGCGTTGTACTGTATCGTCAAACCAAATCTTACGTGGTTTTAGGGTTGAAACACCTTTTTCTTTTAATTCTACACGTTTTATAGAATATTTAGTAACTAAATTCCCTTTAGAAACACGTCCTTTAATTAAAATATCTGCAAAATCGATATCCCATTTTAATTTCTTAATGCTACCTGCTTGTCTCAACAATATGGTAACTACTTCTGCTTCCCCATTAGGGTTGGCTGAAAAATACAAGACTACGGAACCTTTATTCCCATTGGTTAAATCGTATTCTTTATCACGGGTTATGGCTGTTACTGCAAATCGCTTAATATAGGAAGGTCCACTTTTACCATCTCTATAAATCATATTGTAAATGGTACGCTTGTCTTTCTTTTTAAATACCGCCACATGAATAATGTCTTTACCCACAAAGGTTTTGGTGTCCACTTTGGTTACCATCATAACACCTTGTTTTGTAAAAACGATAATATCATCTATATCGCTACAATCGCAAACATATTCATCCTTACGTAAGGAGGTGCCAATAAAGCCTTCAGCCCTATTTACATATAACTTTGTATTCCTAATCACCACCTTAGTAGCATCTACATCGTCAAACGTACGGATCTCCGTTTTACGTTCACGCCCCTCACCATACTCCTTTTTGAGTCTGTTAAAATATGCAATGGCATACTCAATAATATGTGCTAAGTCGTGTTTTACCTGGGCTATTTCCTCTTCTAAAGCATCAATTTTTTGTTGTGCCTTATCGATATCAAATTTTGAAATACGCTTGATACGGATTTCTGTAAGACGCACAATATCCTCTTCTGTAACTGCACGTTTCAGGTGTTTTGTGTGTGGTTTCAAACCTGTATCGATTGCTTTTATAACACCTTCCCAGGTTTCTTCTTCTTCGATGTCCCTATAAATCCTATTTTCAATAAAAATACGTTCTAGAGAAGCAAAATGCCACTGTTGCTCAAGCTCTCCCAGTTTTATCTCCAACTCACTTTTTAGCAACATTACAGTATTATCGGTCGAGCGACGCAACATTTCGCTAACCCCAATGAACAAAGGCTTATTGTCTTCTATAACACAGCCTAAAGGTGAAATGGAGGACTCACAGCTTGTAAAAGCATATAGTGCATCGATGGTTTTATCTGGCGATAACCCAGATGGCAAATGCACTAATATTTCCACTTGTGCGGCTGTGTTATCTTCAATTTTTTTGATCTTTATCTTTCCTTTGTCGTTAGCTTTTAAAATAGAATCGATTAAAGAAGAAGTTGTTGTCCCATAAGGCAACTCGGTAATTACCAAGGTATTTTTATCTAGCTGTGATATTTTAGCGCGGACGCGTACTTTTCCACCACGCATGCCATCATTATAATTGGAAAAATCGGCAATTCCAGCAGTTGGAAAATCAGGAAGAATTGTAAACCTTTTACCTTGCAAATGTTTAATAGAAGCATCTATAAGTTCTATAAAATTGTGTGGGAGTATTTTAGTTGAAAGTCCAACAGCAATTCCTTCTCCGCCTTGAGCCAGCAACAATGGGAACATTACGGGTAGGTTTATCGGTTCTTTACGACGCCCATCGTAACTTGCCTGCCACTCGGTTATCTTAGGGTTGTATACAACATCTATAGCAAATTTGGATAAACGGGCTTCTATATATCGTGATGCGGCTGCACCATCGCCCGTTAGAATATTCCCCCAGTTACCCTGAGTGTCTATTAACAAATCCTTTTGCCCTATTTGCACCATGGCATCTGCAATACTTGCATCACCATGCGGATGGTATTGCATAGTATGTCCTACTATATTAGCTACTTTGTTATAGCGACCGTCATCCAAATCTTTCATGGAATGCATAATGCGTCGCTGCACCGGTTTAAAACCGTCTTCAATAGCTGGAACGGCACGTTCTAATATAACATACGATGCATAATCCAAAAACCAATCTTTATACATACCCGTTACCCGAGTAATGGTTTCTTGTGGTTCGTCTTGGTCGTTAATCAAATCGTCGTTTTCTTCTATCATCAACTATTCATTTTTTTCTGTTAGCCTTCACCATTTTCCGTAATGATTGCTTTATATATTTGCGCTTTTTCCTGCTCACTAAAGTAACGTTAAAGTGTACACGTTTCGTCCCACCTCGATTATTTTTTATGTGCAACACCAAACTTTTAAAAACAAGGTAGTTATATATTTTATAAGATACTAATTGTTGTTTTTCAAACTCAACTTTAAACTCTCTATAATTTAAGTAATCTGAAAGCAACAAGCCCCTGTTAATTAATACGACTTTCATCCCATCACTGTCATATTCAAAGTATTTAGAAATAGCATGCACTATGAAAAACAAAGCGATGAAACCAAATAAAAACAATAAAAACGTGAGTGTTGGGTTGCCGGTAATATTTTTAAATGCACTAAAAACGGTCGACATAACGATAGCCAACACAATTAGTATAAAATATACCGAAATGATAACATTTCTTATTTTTCCATTATTGGTACGCATTAATTTTTGTCTTCATCAATCAAATCCAATTCTACCTTTAAGTTGTCAATAATAAACTCTTGTCTTGATGGCGTGTTTTTTCCCATATAGAAAGCCAACAATTCTTCAATAGACATGTTATCATCTAACATAACAGGATCTAAGCGGATGTCATCTCCAATGAAATGTTTAAATTCATCTGGAGAAATCTCACCCAACCCCTTAAATCTGGTAATCTCTGGTTTTGGTTTTAATTTTTCTATAGCCGTTCGACGCTCTTCTTCGGAATAGCAATAAATAGTTTCCTTTTTATTTCTTACACGGAACAAAGGTGTTTGTAAAATATACAAATGCCCTTCTTTTATCACTTCAGGGAAAAATTGCAAAAAGAATGTGATAAGCAACAATCGAATATGCATACCATCCACATCGGCATCGGTAGCTATTACAACATTATTATAACGCAAATCTTCTAAAGACTCTTCGATATTTAAAGCGGCTTGCAATAAATTAAATTCTTCATTTTCATACACAATTTTTTTGCTTAAGCCATAACAGTTTAAAGGTTTTCCTTTTAAACTAAAAACGGCTTGGGTATTCACATCGCGAGACTTGGTAATACTTCCTGACGCCGAATCGCCCTCTGTAATAAATAAAGTGGTTTCTAAATTGCGTTCGTTTTTTGTATCCCCAAAATGCACGCGACAGTCTCGCAGCTTCTTATTGTGCAAACTAGCCTTTTTGGCACGATCCCTTGCCAATTTTCTAATACCAGATAGCTCCTTACGTTCACGCTCTGCCTGTAATATTTTGCGTTGTATCTTTTCAGCTGCTTCCGGATTTTTGTGCAAATAGTTATCGAGGTTCGTTTTAACGAAATCGTTAACATAGGTGCGAACGGTTGGCAAATCGCCTCCCATGTCTGTTGACCCCAATTTGGTCTTGGTCTGACTCTCAAATACCGGTTCCATGACCTTGATTGCAATAGCACTTACTACCGACTTCCGAATATCGGAAGCGTCATAATTCTTACCATAAAACTCTCTAAGCGTTTTTACCAAAGCTTCCCTAAACGCATTTAAATGTGTTCCTCCCTGTGTGGTATTTTGTCCATTTACAAAGGAGTGGTACTCTTCACTATACTGTGTTTTACTATGGGTTAGCGCTATTTCTATATCATCGCCACGCAAATGGATTATAGGGTATAATAAGTCTGATTCATTAATGTTTTCACTTAATAAATCTTTTAGTCCGTTTTCACTGTAAAACTTCTCTCCATTAAAAACGATAGTTAAACCGGGATTTAAGTAGACATAGTTCTTAAGCATTTTAACAACATACTCGCTTCTAAACTTGTAGTTTTTAAAAATGTTTAAATCGGGAACAAAAGACACTTTTGTTCCTTTTCTACGCGAAGTTTCATCTAATAATTCTTTGTTGATTAAATTGCCCTGCTCGAATTCAGCCGACGCAGAGCGACTCTCACGTGTGGATTCAACCCTAAAGTAAGATGACAAAGCATTTACTGCTTTTGTTCCCACTCCATTAAGCCCTACCGATTTTTTAAAGGCTTTCGAATCGTACTTACCTCCTGTATTCATTTTAGAAACAACATCGACTACTTTTCCCAATGGAATACCTCGGCCATAATCACGCACCGTTACTTTAGACCCCTGAATAGAAATTTCAATGGTCTTACCAGCTCCCATCACGTATTCGTCAATAGAGTTATCTAAAACCTCCTTTAAAAGGATATAAATACCATCATCTGGCGACGATCCATCTCCCAGTTTACCAATATACATTCCCGGTCGCATTCGGATATGTTCTTTCCAGTCAAGAGAGCGTATATTATCTTCGGTGTAATTGGATTGTACAGACATAGAATTGAGAAAAATTTTATGATAGAACGCTAATATAATACAACGTTATAAAAAATGAAACAGCGTTTGGACAAAATAATTAACAATATAGCACTGTTTATGTTGAGAACACCAAATAAAACCTACTTTACTGCTTTGTTTTTAAAGAAACGAAACAAATCCCTACAATAACAGCCAGCGCTCCAAACAATTGAAGCATGGTTAAATGCTCATTCAAAAAAACAGCTGCTAAAACTATGGTAGAAATTGGACCAATCCCTGCAACAATGGCAAAATTGGACGATGTAATCATTTTTATGGATGCCGACACTAAGAAAGATGGAATAACCGTAGCGAAAAGCGCTATCAAACTTCCTAAAAGATATACTTGCCATGGGTAATTCCAAAGTGGCACATCTATAATTAAACTGTAATGTACGAATACACAAAAGCAAGATACGATCATGGCGTAGGCTGTAAACCTCATAACGCCCAATTTGGGAAGTAACCACCCGCTCCCTACCAAATAAGCTGCATACGTAATGGCACTAAGCAAAATATAAATACCTCCAATATAAGTGTCATTTCCAGAAACCGCCACCTCGTCCCAAAATGCAACAACAATGCCCAGATAGGTCAAGCCAATGGCACCTGCCTGAATATTTGTTATCGGTTGTTTTAAAAACACCTTGTTCAATAATAAAACGATCGTAGGATATAAAAACAAGATGATACGCTCTAAACTGGCTTTAATATAGGTAAGACCAACAAAATCGAAATAGCTAGCCAAATAGTATCCTACAAAACCAAAAAGGAACACCCACATATAGTCTTTTGGAGTAACATAGGTAGACTGCCCTCTTTTCCTGTAAAGTAAAGCTACTAGCACGTAAAAAGGAAACGAAAACAACATACGCAGTAACAATATACTTAAGGCATCTATTTGATATTGATAGGCCATTTTTACCATAACTGCTTTAGAAGAAAACAACACTACTCCTAAAATACCTATTAATACACCATAAACAAATCGCTTATTAAATTTCATGCGTCAAAAGTAGTTCTATGCATTTATGGAATTACCTACAACTTACATAAATTACAACGTTCAACCTTAAAAACTGAGGATGGCGATATCTAAGTCAATTCAGCCCTTTCTTTTAAAAAACAGCTTCTGGTCAATAAAAGTTTTTTCATGTAGCGCCTCAAAAACAGGACGTTTGCAAGTTTTCCTAAAATTCCATAAGGTGATTCGAAGTAAAATTTACCTACAACCAATGTCTTATTTTCATTTTCATAAAAATGATACTCATGGCGAAATGATTTAAACGCACCAAAAATCATCTCTCCTATAAAATAATTAGGAGAATCGAACTCAACAATTTTAGATGTTAAATGCTGAACAAACCCCAAGTGTTTGGCTTCCCAGCTAACCCATTCTCCCAATTCGATCAACCCGGTAACCTTACCAGCTATGGCTTTTTCGTTATAATGCTTTAAAGAATCTTGATGTAAATCTATGTTTCTGGCTAAATCGAAGCAGGTCTTTATATCTGAATTTATTTCAGTCTTTATTTGAATTATGGGCATGGCTTAATTAATATTTGCTTAAGGGAAAAGCAAATATAATTAAATTCCTACAAAAAAACCACTAATCTTTCAATAATTTATTAATAACCAGAAAACTAAATATTAGTGCGATATGTAATCATACAAATTTAAATACTGTATTACAGTTACACATTAAACAGGAAGTGCATTACATCGCCATCCTTCACAACATAATTCTTTCCTTCAACGCGCATCTTTCCCGCTTCTTTAGCTTTGGCTTCGCTACCCAAGGCAACGTAATCGTCGTAACCAATAACTTCGGCACGAATAAAGCCTTTTTCAAAATCGGTATGTATAACCCCCGCTGCTTGTGGCGCCGTAGCACCTATATCTACAGTCCAAGCACGTACTTCCTTAACGCCTGCGGTGAAATAGGTTTGTTGATTTAGCAATCTGTAGGCAGCTCTAATCAATTTAGCAGATCCAGCTTCTTCCAGTCCAATATCTTGCAAAAACAACTGACGCTCTTCGTAATCGTCCAATTCATTGATATCTGCTTCGGTACCTACAGCCAATACCAGTACTTCTGCATTTTCTTCTTTAACAGCTTCCTTAACCTGCTCTACGTAAGCATTACCCGAAACAGCCGATCCTTCGTCTACATTGCATATATACATCACTGGCTTATCGGTAATAAACTGGGATGGTTTCACAAAATCGATATAATCGTCGTCACTAAATTCCAAAGCACGAACAGATATACCTGCTTCTAACCCAGCTTTTATCTGTAACAATACAGCTTCTTCTTTTTGAGCATCTTTGTTACCTGTTTTAGCAGCTCGCTTTACTTTGTCCAATTTCTTATCAACCGTTTCCAGGTCTTTAAGCTGTAACTCCATATCGATAGTTTCCTTATCGCGTATAGGGTTAACATTACCGTCCACATGTACAATATTGTCATTATCAAAACAACGTAAAACATGTAGAATAGCATCAGTTTCACGGATGTTTGCCAGGAATTGGTTTCCTAACCCCTCTCCTTTACTGGCTCCCTTAACCAATCCAGCAATATCTACAATTTCTACAACTGCGGGTTGTACACGCTCTGGGTTAACCAACTTTTCTAAGGCTTCCAGTCTAGGATCTGGCACATTAACCACACCTAGATTGGGTTCTATAGTACAAAATGGAAAGTTTGCACTTTGCGCTTTGGCATTAGACAAACAATTAAATAAGGTGGATTTTCCAACATTTGGCAATCCTACAATTCCTGCTTTCACACGTTTAAATTTTAGTTAATTACATGACTAAAAACCAATTACTAATTTATGAACGTTCAATACCGTTCCGCTCTTTCATTAGTCTAATCTATCGACGGCTAAGAATTTCAATCAACTCTTTTGCAAAAGTTATTTTAAAATTCAATCAATATCTGTTTTTATAGTCGTAAAAATTAAGGCTGCAAATATAGTTATACTTCACTTTATTTCTACATACTTTCAGTATTTAAGTAGTAATTTTATCTGCTCCCCCTAAAAGAGAACTGTAAAATAGTATTCTTTAATGATTGACAATGTCTCTAAACTCCTTATATTTTATAAAATATAAAATGGATCCATTATCTTATTTTATCCAACAAGTTACTCAGTTGAAAGGCTTCTTCTTCAGATAAGTTATTCAAAAGATCATCTTTAAGTTCTTTTGCTATTTCATCCAATAGTTCCTCTCCCTGTTCAGTGATCTCAACAAATACAACACGTCGATCTCCCGGACAGGGCAAACGCCTGATTAATTGCTTTTCACACAACTTATCCATCAACCGGGTAGCATTGGGCGAACGTTCTATCATCCGTTCTTTAATTGTCTGCACTTTTGTAGGTTCTCCTGCCCCTTTAAGGATTCTTAGTATATTAAACTGCTGTGGGGAAATTTGATAGGGCTTGAAAAACGCATTCTGATGACTATTAATCCAATTGGCAGTGTAAACAATATTTAGCATCGCCTTAACCCTATTGCTAGAAAAAGTAGATTTTATTTCTTTTGACAGATCCCCCATAAATACCAAAGTTTATTTGTAACGCAGCACAAGTTACAATGCTTTTTGAAAAGCTTCAACTTTTTCTTTTAAGGTATTGTTTAATTCCTGGTCAGTAATTTGCGATCCATTAAAATTCTCTTTGAATGAAGGCAAAGAAAACACACCTATTATATTTGCATTGTGCCTAGGAAACCTATCTTGCGCCATTGCCAAAACCGACTTCCCTCCACGTCCACCGGGAGAGGTTGCCATAAGCAACATCGGTTTTCCGTAAAAGGTTTTTCCTTCTATACGGGACATCCAATCCAATAAATTCTTAAATGCCGCCGAATAGGCACCATTGTGCTCTGCTAATGATAGCATAATACCATCTGACTCTTCAATATACTTTAAGAATTTATGTGCATTCTTTGGTTGTCCACCTAAATCCGCTTCCAAGTCCACCCCAAATAGAGGTAATTCAAAATCGTTTAAATCTAAAATAGTAATCTCACTGTTTTCAACCAAACTAGAAGCATAGATTGCCAATTGTTTGTTAATGGATTGCTTACTATTACTTCCTGCAAACACTATGACTTTCTTCATTTCTATCTTTTAATACTATTACTAAATTTATTTATTTTGCTATTAAACACGTACGATACTACTAGTAGTATTAATGCCAATAAAGCTCCTGCCTGCTCTCCATCACCAATCATGTAATGGGCAAAGAACGCTAAAATAAAAGCAAAGAAAAAACCTGAATACGCCCATTCCTTTATTGTTTTTAAGTTAGGATTCCAAATAGCAAACAACCCTAACAGTTTTGCTATAGCGTAAGGATATATAATATATATTGGATATCCAAACCCCTCAAACATTTTTGACACATCATCGTGCTTAAAAAAATACATGCTTACAGAAAACAACATTAATACAGACAATAAACCTGTTGCTATGTAAAAAATAATTCTATCTCTTTTCATTTTTTAATGTTTTAAATATTGAGGCAAAGCTACAAAGTATAAATTTATTTTCCAAGGAAAATAATTCCTAGTAATATATTTTATGATTTCATTAAGAAACCCGATTGTAAATTTTGAAACTTTTGTACTTTAGCACCAAATTATATCACAGCGATGGACATAAACTTCAATAAAAACGAAGATCACAATAAACTTTTAGTGTCAGAACTTAATAAGCGTCTTGCGAAAGTGAGTCTTGGCGGTGGAAAATCCCGTATTGAAAAACAACATAGCAATGGGAAAATGACAGCTAGGGAGCGCATTGATTATTTGTTGGATACAAAAACCAAGGTGATCGAGATTGGAGCTTTTGCTGGTGAGGACATGTACAAAGAACACGGAGGTTGCCCTTCTGGAGGTGTTGTTGTTAAAATAGGTTACATAAAAGGAAAGCAATGTATAGTTGTTGCCAATGATGCCACCGTAAAAGCCGGAGCATGGTTTCCGATAACTGCCAAGAAGAATTTACGGGCTCAGGAAATAGCCATTGAGAATAAACTACCAATAATTTACTTAGTAGATTCTGCAGGAGTGTATTTACCTATGCAAGATGAGATATTCCCAGATAAAGAGCATTTTGGCCGTATATTTAGAAATAATGCCATTATGAGCAGCATGGGCATTACACAAATAGCTGCTGTTATGGGGAGTTGCGTTGCTGGAGGTGCTTACCTACCTATTATGAGTGACGAGGCTTTGATTGTTGATAAAACCGGTAGCATCTTTTTAGCTGGCAGCTACCTTGTTAAAGCTGCCATTGGTGAAACAATCGATAACGAAACCTTGGGAGGCGCAACAACACATTGCGAGATTAGTGGCGTTACTGACTATAAAGCCGATAACGACCAAGCAGCACTGGACAAGATTAAAAGTATTGTTGATAAAATAGGTGATTACGAAAAAGCAGGGTATAATCGGGCAACCCCTAAAAAACCTAAAGAAAACCCCTCAGACATCTTTGGCATCCTTCCTCAGTCCAGAACAGATCAGTATGACATGTACGAAATCATCAAGCGCATTGTTGACAATTCAGAATTCGATGAATACAAAGCCGGATATGGGCAGACCATTATTACCTGCTATGCGCGTATTGATGGCTGGGCGGTAGGCATTGTTGCCAACCAACGAAAAATTGTAAAGACCAAAGGTGCAAAAACCAAACCCAGCGAAATGCAGTTTGGAGGTGTAATCTATAATGATAGTGCAGATAAAGCCACCCGCTTTATTGCCAACTGCAACCAAAAGAAGATTCCATTGGTGTTCTTACAGGACGTTACAGGATTTATGGTTGGTAGCAAAAGTGAGCATAGTGGCATCATTAAAGATGGAGCCAAAATGGTTAATGCGGTTAGCAACAGTGTGGTTCCTAAATTTACCGTGATTATTGGCAATAGTTATGGTGCGGGCAATTATGCCATGTGTGGCAAGGCTTACGACCCCAGACTCATTGTTGCCTGGCCTAGTGCCGAACTCGCTGTTATGAGCGGTAATAGTGCCGCTAAAGTCCTATTACAAATAGAAACAGCTTCCCTTAAAAAGCAAGGCGAAAAAATAACTCCAGAAAAAGAAGCTGAGCTTTTTAATAAAATTAAAGATCGCTACGACAATCAAGTGTCACCATATTATTCAGCAGCACGTCTTTGGACAGATGCCATTATTAACCCGCTAGACACCCGCCAATGGATTAGTATGGGTATTGAAGCTACCAACCACGCTCCTATTGAAAAACCTTTTAATCTGGGCGTGTTACAGGTTTAGAACAATTACCAGGCACTACTAACCGTTCCGCTACTTTCTATAGCGACATTGTTTTCATCATTACATGATTTAGATTTTAGAAGCATTCTACCACTACTTATATCACATATTTCTCCTTACCAAATTTTTCCACTAATATTCTTTTCATATTTCCTATATTGTGTAATACAATCTTTATTACATGGCAACCAATAGCAATTCCGAAGAGTTTGAAACCCTCGACCCAAAGGACTGGAAACAGTCAAAAGCCCTCATGCACCAAATGATAGAGGACGCCTTCGACTATATTAAAAATGTTAGAGAACGTAAGATTTGGCAAGAGATGCCTGAGACCGTTCTAAATAGCTTCAACACGTCATTACCGAAACAGCCCAGTGATGCCAAAACAGTTTACAAAGCCTTACAGGAAACGGTACTCCCTTACCCCATGGGCAATATCCATCCGCGCTTTTGGGCGTGGTACATGGGTAACGGAACAATTTCTGGAGTAATGGGTGACTTTTGGGCTTCGGTACTAAACCCCAATTTAGGTGGTGGCAATCATGCCGCCCACAAAGTAGAAGAACAAGTTATAGACTGGATCAAAGAGATTGTGCAATTTCCAAAATCTGCAGGTGGCCTTATGGTAAGCGGCGGTTCTATGGCCAATTATACAGCCCTGGCAGTTGCCAGAAACACCAAGGCTGACTACGATATACGCAAGGAAGGGCTAAAAGAAAACAATCTGGTATTCTATGCCTCTAAAGAAATTCACAGCTGTAACACCAAAGCAATCGAACTCTTAGGACTTGGCACGAAAGGCCTTAAGAAGATTAAGGTTAACAATGACTACACTATTAACATAGATGCTTTAAAACAACAAATAAAAGAGGATAGGGATAATGGTTTGCAGCCAATTTGCGTCATTGGCACCTCGGGAACAGTCAATACTGGCGCCATAGATGACTTAAATGCTATTGCGGAAATTTGTGTGAAAGAAAAATTATGGTTTCATGTAGACGGTGCTATTGGAGCCATCGCTATGCTGTCACCCAAAATAAAGCCATTGCTTAAAGGTATTGAATGTGCTGACTCCATTGCCTTGGATTTACACAAATGGTTACACATGCCTTTTGAAGCCGGCTGTGTGCTTATTAAAGACAACAACCAACACAAAAACACCTTCTCGTTAATTCCAGAGTATTTAGCAAAGAATACAAGGGGTATCGCATCGGGAAGCGATTGGTTTAGTGAATACGGCTTACAATTATCCAGACGCTTTAGAGCTTTAAAGGTATGGATGTCGTTTAAAGAACACGGTAGCGAACGTTTTGGACGCATGATTACTAAAAATGTAGAACAGGCGCATTACCTAGGCAATCTCATTACAAAACATAACGATCTGGAACTTCTTGCTCCCATAGGTATGGATATAGTTTGTTTTCGCTATAATCCAGGCAAATTGCACCTAGAGCAATTAAACGCCATCAACAAAGAAATTAAACTGCAGATTGAAGAACGAGCAGTCGCATTACCAGGGTACACCACACTTAACGGCATCTATTGTTTGCGCTGTGCTATTTCTAGCCACAGGGCAAATACACACGATTTTGATGATTTTATAACCAACGTAAGAAACATTGGAAATGAGATACTGCAAAACGGAATCTTAACACCTTAACAACAAAAAAATAGCCCTAATTACTTTTAGCCTACATCTTAACCAGCGTTTTAAGGCATTAGCATCATATCGATTCCATTTTAAAGTGTATAGGAATTGCATAAGACACCTTTACTGGTTTGCCTCGTTGTGTGCCGGGTTTCATTTGGGGCAACAATTTTATAATACGCTCTGCCTCTTTCTCTAAAATTTTATCAGGGCCTCTGGATTTAACATTTACCGTATAACCTTTTGAGTCAATTACGAACAATACAAATACGCGCCCCTGAATACCTAACTCTACTGCCGTATCGGGATAATTAAAATGCTTATGTACGTGTTCCTGAATTTTAGCTTGAAAACACATCTTAATTTCACTCTTAGACCTTCCTTCACACCCTGGAAATACGGGCACATTCTCCAATACAGCAAAAGGCACCTCTACCTCTTCTACAACCTCTTCAAGCTCAATGTCTTCAATATTTACAACACGCTCTTCAATCGCTTCTTCCTGAGTCGTTTCGGAACTTTCAATAACTGTTTCTTCAATTTCAACTACATCTTCAACAATTTCAATAGATTCTACAACAGCCACAGGTAGCGATGGTGGCGGTGGTGTATTTATCGGAACAATTGGTATATCCTCTTCAACTTGCTCGACCATTTCTATAATATCTATTGAAGTAAGCTCCTTTTCATAAGTCTTAAATTCCAAGGCTTGCCACGATAGCAACAACATCAAATTAAGACCTATAGCAAAATAAAGACTGCTATTTCTCCCCACTTCTATTTTTGGGTTCTTTTTTGAGATCATGATTATAGAATTTATTATACTTAAATTTAACCTAACCTCATTAGAATAACAATGATAATTATCACTAAACAGCCTCTTAACAACCTAAAAAACAATATTTTAAACTTCTTTTCTGTAAACACACTAAGTCCTGAGACTCCTACCATAAAAAAAGCAGCTCGATTGAGCTGCCTTAGTTAAGAAATCTTTATTTCCCGAGGAGGTTTTTCCTTAGCCTCTTCTCTTTTAGGAAGATATACGTTTAAAATACCTTCACTATAATTAGCTCGTATTTTGCCTTCTTCTACTGTTTCTGGTAATGTGAACGCTCTTTTAAATGAAGAATAACCAAACTCTCTACGGGTATACCCTCCGTCTTCTCCTCCATTGGTTTCTTTAAGTTCTGCAGAAATAGACAAGATGTTGTTCTCTAAGTTTATATGAAAATCTGTTTTTTTCAACCCTGGAACAGCCATTTCTACAACATAAGCGTCAGTTTCTTCTTTTATATTTACTTTAGGTAATGACATACCTGTGTTAAAGCTAGAATTAAACATAGATGGAAACTCGCTTAGTGAAAAATCATCAAACCAATCTGATAATAAAGGAAAACCCGAAAATGATTTTGTTCTTTTTGATAATCCCCCATTTTTTGGCAATGTTATTAAAGTACTCATAACTGATTTTTTTTTAATTAAACAATCTTTTTAAGTTTCACTAAACAAAAGACAAAAAAAATACCAAATCAAAAAAGGCAGCTCTCAAGCCATAAAACCTTGCAGTTACGAATCAAAAAACTGACATTTTTTCATTAAACCAACATTGAATCATGTCAAAATTTCAGCATTTTTATTATTACCTGCTATTTTACAACAAAGATTAATGTAATTTCTCAAATACAACATTTCAATCATCAACAGTAATTTCACCATGTCACATCTCATCTTACAAGTACTCTAAACAAACCTTTGAACAAACCATTTTTTGGGAAAAACCAAAAAAAAAAAAAAAATTCACCTCAAATAAAAACTTAAAGCCACATCTATTACAAGTTAATGCATCAAAAAAGCTGTATAGATTTTATTTATAGTTAAATTTTAAAAAACTAATTATCATTCAATTAAACTAACATATTTAAACTAATTATTTAATATTAACACGTCACAACAAACAAGACTGAGATTCAGCCACCATAGACCCTATATCTAACTTTTAATTATATATTTACAATTCTTTTGTAACATTTTAAATCGTCTCCACACTAACATTATAGCTAACCTAATCACATTGAACAAAGAACAGGAACATAATTTTATAACTTTACTGGAAAAACACCAGAACATCGTACACAAAGTGTGTCGCCTTTACACCAACAACAAGGACGCACACAACGATTTATTTCAAGAAATCACCATTCAGCTCTGGAAAGCTTTCCCAAAGTTTCGTGGAGACGCTAAATTCAGCACTTGGATGTACCGGGTTAGTCTAAACACAGCGATTACACTGTACAGAAAGTCGAAACGCTCAATAAGTACGCAGGATTTTGACGGTGTAGCATTCAAAATTAAAGCGGAACATTATGATGATACGGAAGAAGAACAACTAAAAACACTCTATAAGGCAATACATCAACTAAACGACATTGAAAAAGCACTCGTCTTCTTATACCTAGAAGACAAAGATTATAAAGAAATTAGCAAAACCTTAGGAATCAGCGAGGTTAACGCACGTGTAAAAATGAACAGGATAAAAACCAAGCTAAGAACGATACTAAACCCATAACGACATGGATGAATTAGAGCTATTAAAAAAAGACTGGAATAAAGAAAACGGCGGTTTTAAAAAAAAGACAACTGACGAACTATACGCGATGCTGCACAAAAAATCGTCCTCTATCGTTAAAATCCTATTCTACATAAGTGTAGCCGAATTAATATTTTGGATCATTATTAACTCCATACCGTATATGGCTTCCAAGGAATACCAAAAGAAGCTTAACACCATTTACGACAACGAATTCTTGTTTACAGGACTAACCATATTAAGCTACGGCATCATTTTGCTTTTCATCTACCTCCTTTTTAAGTCCCATAAGTCGATTTCCGTAACCGATAGTGCAAAAAAACTAATGGAAAGCATTTTAAAAACACGTAGCGTCATAAAATACTACGTATTATACAATCTTGTCATGGCTGGGTTTTCTATAATTATAAGCTTCTATTTTGCTTTTAAGCACGACCCGAGCGTTTCAGAAAAATTCAGTCATTTTGGAAACATGGAACTTATTGCCGCTATAGCTACTACCATTGCGTTCATCGCAATTTTCACTCTTGCCATCTGGCTTTTTTACAGGATCATTTACGGCCTGTTATTAAAGCGCCTCAATCAAAATTACAACGAACTCAAAAAACTGGAATTCTAACTACAATAAATCAAGAAACCCACCAACTTCAACGACATCACTCGGTTGCATTTTCCCAAGCTTTATCTTTCCAATACGCACCCGAACCAAGCGCAATGTTGGAAAACCAACCGCTGAAGTCATTTTTCTCACTTGACGAAATTTCCCCTCATTAAGCGTTATGGACAACCACGAAGTTGGCCCATGCCTATCATCCCTAATCTTTTTGGGACGTCCAGGCAGATCTGGCACATCGCTCAACTTAAGCACCTTACAAGGCTTAGTTAAATACTTCCCTCCATTAAACCCTATCTCCACCCCTTTTTCCAAACGCCCGATCGCATCGCTTGACATATCGCCATCTACTTGCACATAATACTCCTTATCCACTTTTTGACCATTCACAAAATCACTTATTTTCCCATCCGTAGTCACCAACAGCAAGCCCTCAGACTTCTCGTCCAACCGACCAATAGCCATAGCACCTTTAGAAAAATCTGCCAGCCCTCCTAGTAATTTCTTTGATTGTTGCTGTCTTGAATTTGTTTGAAACTGGCTCAAAAAACCATAAGGCTTAAAGACAATATAATGCTTATGTATCACTTTACCTAAGAGCATTTAATAAACTATAAATCAATTCTTTTGTAATTTGCCTACCTTTTATATTTTCTCTTAAAACTTCAAAAGTTACCACAAAGTCACACCCCGCCTTATAATCACTACACCCATAAGCTGTACGCCCCTTGACCACGGTTCCTTTTTTACATTTAGGACACATTAAAACATCCGAATCAACTTTACCTTCTTCAACAACCTGTTGTTTTGGCTCTAAAATAAGCTGAAAGCTCTCATTTAACCTCAAAAGCCCTTCAACAGTTCCGATACCAGTTTTAAACCCTTTTAAATTAACGGTAGCTCCTTTATTAAGCAATCTTATAAATTGCTTTTCTGACACCTTTTTCCCTTTAAACTTAAATGGCAACACAAAATCACAACCCTCTGAGTAAGCCGAACAACCATATGCTGTTTTACCTTTCATTAGATGCCCTTTCTGGCATTTTGGACACACCTCACCTACAACACCTATCTTTTTATTTGAAAGCTTTTTAGGAACCTTTCTGTTAACCGATACTTTATGTGAAATATTAGCCCGTCTTGTCTCACTTCTTACTTCGTACACTAGAGCATCTACCATACGTTTCATATTCTTTATGAAAGCACCGGCATTAAAGACCCCTTTCTCTATATCTTTCAATTGCTTCTCCCATAAACCAGTTAATTCAGCCGATTTAAGCAATTCATTTTGAATAGTATCTATCAACTGAATACCTGTTTGCGTTGGCAGCACCTGCTTTTTGTTTCTCTCAATATACTTACGCTTAAACAAGGTCTCTATTATGCTAGCTCGTGTAGAGGGACGCCCAATACCGTTTTCCTTCATCAACTCCCTTAAATCCTCATCATCCACTTGTTTCCCGGCTGTTTCCATTGCCCGTAACAGGGAGGCTTCTGTATATTGCTTTGGTGGTTTCGTTTCTTTTTCCAAAAACGACGGTTCATGCGGCCCTTTTTCCCCTTTAGTAAAAATTGGCAACACACCCGTCTCCTTCTCTTTTGAATTAGGCTTTTCAAAAACAACACGCCATCCCTTATCCAAGATTTCTTTTCCTGTAGTCTTAAATAACACATCGTCTGCAGCTCCAACAATTGTGGTATTTGCTACCGAACAATCATCATAAAACACAGCAATAAAACGCCTTACAATAATATCATATACCTGTTGCTGATTGTATTGCAAATTGGTTTGGATTCCTGTTGGAATAATAGCATGGTGATCTGTTACCTTTTTATCGTTAAAAACCTTAGGAGACTTCTTTATTTTCTTCCCGGAAGACAATAGTGGGGCAGTTAAAACCGAATATTTAGTCAACTTTTGAAGGACACCTGGCACTTTAGGGTAGATATCACTAGGTAAAAACGTTGTATCTACTCTGGGATAGGTAACAACTTTCATTTCGTATAGCTTTTGAACTATTTTAAGCGTTTCATCGGCCGAAAACCCAAACTTGGTGTTACAATACACTTGCAATCCTGTTAAGTCGAATAATTTGGGCGCATATTCCTTGCCTTTCTTTTTTGTTATGGATACAATCTCAAAGTCACTTTCTTTAACCTTTTCTGCCAATAACTGTCCATCCTCAACCTTAAAAAAACGACCTTCTTCATAACTAAAAAGTGTATCCCGATACAGCGTTTGCAGCTCCCAATACGGCTGGGGTTTAAAGTTTTCAATCTCCCTAAACCTATTGACCACCATAGCCAGGGTAGGTGTTTGTACCCGTCCAACCGACAACACCTGCTTATACCCACCATGCTTAACAGTATACAATCGTGTGGCATTAATTCCCAACAACCAGTCTCCTATTGCTCTGGAGAAGCCTGCATAATATAAATTATCATAATCTTCTGCTGGCTTTAAGCTCTCAAAACCTTCTTTTATAGCCTCTGTGGTCAAAGAAGATATCCACAAGCGTTTTACAAGACCTTTATATCCTGCTTGATGCAACACCCAACGTTGAATCAGTTCTCCTTCTTGACCAGCATCCCCACAGTTTATAACTACATCGGCTTTATCAAATAGGCCTTTTACAATTTTAAATTGCTTTTGGATTCCCGAATTAGCTACCACTTTCGTTTGAAACTTCTCTGGCAACATGGGAAGGTTATTTAAGTCCCAACTCTTCCAATATGGTTTATAATCGTTAGGTTCGTAAAGTGTGCATAAATGACCAAAAGTATAGGTAACCGCATAGCCATTTCCTTCGTAATACCCATCATATTTCGTATTAGCCCCCAATACGGTAGCAATCTCACGAGCCACACTTGGCTTTTCTGCAATACATACCTTCACAATTATGAATCGACTTTTAGTTTTGAGTCGCAAAATAGGAATTTTACAAAAGCTTGAAAAGAGTACTTATTAGGAGTTATCAACTATTGAATCCTCAAAACTACCCTTTAATTTGTCATTAACACTGATAAGTTTAGCTGTTCATTGACCTATATTAATTGCTTCTTCATAAAACCGTTATTAATTCCTCAGTATAATTGATTTCCCTTTAGCCTCAATAAGATTTCTAGCCAGTTATGATCTCCTTTCTGTGAGTACACCCCCATTCGATAATCTCTGCTATTAAGCTATCCAATGTTTTTCCATGTTCAGTTAAAGAATATTCAACAGTAATGGGCTTAGTGTCCTTAACTTCACGTGTAATCAGTTTATTTACTTCCAGTTCTTGTAAATCATTGGACAACTTCTTTGGAGCTATCCCATTTAAAGCTCTTTTCAATTCCATAAATCGCATGGTTCCACCCCTAAGTAAAGTACCTATTATTTGTATTTTCCATTTTCCAGACAACAATTCCATGGTGTCTTTAATTGCCCTTAACTGCCAAATACATTCGCTTGACAAAGAAGTTTCTTGTTGTAAACCCATAACTAAATAATTTAATAGTTTCTAAAAGGAAACTAGTTTCCTTTTAGAAACAGATATCAAAACTAAACCACTATGGACTGAAAGTCCATAGGTTTGTTACACGAGGGACTAAAGTCCCTCTTTTTACTCTA
>NZ_BAABCY010000014.1:0-28494 GCF_039539345.1 Snuella lapsa
AGAAAACTTAGACTTGGGAAAGATAATTATTATCTAAATCAATTCCCTAATTTTTTAAATGAAATTGCCCTGCGCTACCATTTTTTTTGGTACTGAAAAACGGCACAAACACATTATCTATAATATTTTTTGGGATGCCTGCACCGTTATCTGAAATTTGTATAACATTATGCCCATTAATGTTTTTTTCAGCAGTTATTAAAATTTTTGGGTTACTATTATTTTTACAGGCTTCTACAGCATTTAATATTAAGTTTATTAAAACCTGTTCAATTAAATAGCGGTCAATTTCTATTTGTAATTCAGGGCTATTACTTTTAAAGAGGAGCTCAATGTTTTTGCTTTCTAAAGAGGCTTGCATTAATAATTTTATGTTGTCAAACAAATCATCAACCAAAACACTGCTTAGGTTTAACTTAGTTACTTTGTTAAGGCTTCGGTATGTTTTTGCAAATCGTAATAGTCCTTCACTTCGTTTTTTTATGCTTTCAATACCCGCATCCAGATCATTCATGTTTATAGTTTCTAAAGGATCTTTTAAGGATGCCTGTACTTTGTCCTGAAGTGTGTCGGCTAAAGAAGAAATTGGGGCAATGGAGTTCATGATTTCATGTGTCATAACACTTAAAAGTTTTTTCCATGCCTCAGATTCAGTTCTATTTAACGTGTCGTCAATATTTTGGAGTACAACTAATTTAAATTTTTCTTCATTAACAAAAAAAACAGCACTAGAGATAAGTACTTTGAGGGTGTTATTATTTACAGAAATATCAATGTTTGAGTTTTTTGTGTATTTGGTTTTAAAAATTGCATTAAATAAATCAGGTTGTCTTTTCTCAACAAAATGAATAGATTTAAAAGAAGGAAGACTCAGGGTATTTTTAAAGGCTTCATTAACCCATAAAACGGTTCCGGATTCCATGTTAAAGGCTATAATACCCGTATCGATAAGCTCCAATATTTTTTTTAGGTATAAGTGCTGTGCTTCTTTTTCTTTATTTAAGGAAATAATGGTTTTGTTTACATTGTTAAAGCCTTTATGGAGTTGTCTAATATCTTCAGCTCCTATTTTCTCTGGATACCATCTAGAAAAATCCTTGTATTTGGTCGATTCAAAAAAATCATCCATTTCGTAAAAACGCTTGGTAGTATATTTTAGAAGGTTTTTGACGCTAAAAACGATCAAGACGACAATAGGCGTTGTAATTATAATGACAAGGGATATGTTTGGTTTGTTTAGAAGTAATTTGTTTATGGCAAAAGCTAGGCCTATAAGCCATATTAATAGAATGGCTACTCTAATAATAAGTCCCCATTTGTATTTTTTATAAGCCATATTTATCGAGTCTTCTATAAAGTGCAGATCGTGTTATTCCCAATTCTTTGGCAGATTTTGAAATATTGCCATTATGTTTTTCAATAACTTTTAGAATGGTGTTCTTTTCGACTGTTTCTAATTTTAGGGTATCGACTTCTGTTTTTTTCGAATATTTTTCAATGGGTGAAAACACCAGATCCTCTTCGCAAAGTGTATCATTTTCAACCATAATAACAGCCCGCTCCAAGGCATACTGCAGTTCTCTAACGTTGCCTGGAAATCTGTATGTTATTAGTTTCTTAAAAAAGTTGTCGTTGGCAGTTATGTTGGGCTTAAAATATTTTTCACTGTATAGTTCAATAAAATGTTTGGCCAATAAAGTAATGTCCTTGCCTCTATCTCTAAGGGGCGGAATAACAACTTCGACCGTGTTAATGCGATAAATTAAGTCTTTTCTAAATTTTGTCTCGTCTGCCAGATGCTCTAGGCTAACATTGGTTGCACAAATAAGTCGAATGTCAACAGTAACTTCTTCGTTAGAGCCTAAAGGCGTAACGCATCTGTTTTGCAAAGCTGTTAATAAACGAGCTTGTTGTTGTAGGCTTATGTTTCCTATTTCATCCAAAAACAAAGAACCTCCATTGGCTGCTTCAAATCGGCCTATTCTGTCTGTTCGGGCATCCGTAAAAGCACCTTTTTTGTAGCCAAACAATTCGCTTTCAAATAACGAAGCCGTTAGGGCGCCAACATCAACCTTAACAAAAGGTTTATTCTTTCGTATGGAATTATCATGGATAGCTTTGGCAATAAGATCTTTTCCCGTGCCATTTTCACCTAAAATAAGCACATTGGCATCTGTAGGCGCAATCTTTTCAATTTTAAAGAATACGCGTTCCATGGGTTCGCTTTCACCCAAAAGTTTAACACCATCTACTTGGGGCATCCATTTTTTTGCCTTTTTACTTTTTTTGAGGGCAATAACCTCTTCTATGGATTGTATTAATTTATTGTTTTGCCATGGCTTTACTAAAAAATCCGAAGCACCTTCCTTAAGCGATCTAATCGCCAAATCCATATCTCCAAAAGCTGTTATTAAAATAACATTAACATCTTTATTGGCGCTTTTAATTTTATTGAGCCAATAAATTCCTTCATTGCCCGTGTTTACCACGCTGTTAAAGTTCATATCTAAAATAACGAGATCGAAGGTTTGTCGTTTAAGTAAAGGCAGAATGTTATCTGGATATTGTTCTACAACTATGTCTTTTACCAAGGATTTAAGTAGAATCCGTATAGCTGTTAGCACATCCTTATCATCATCGACAACTAATATAGATGCATTTTTTAGTAGCATAACACAATATTACAATTTTATTGCCGTGGTTAGACCTATTTTAATGCAGAAAATTTCCAAGATCCAAAAGTGTCCTGTTCCGAACACTTAGTGTCCCAAAACCGAACACTTTCTTTAATTGGCTGGCTTTTAATAAACTGGTAATGAGTTGTTTGTGTTTTTGGTATAATTATCTCTATTCATTAAATAAAATAGTGTACAATGGATGTCCCTTTAGAGAAAAAAAGATTCAACAAGTCAAAAATCACCATGATGATAGGGGCGGCCCTTTTGATTTTGCTTATCGTTTTTGTAGTGATTGCTACCAGTGGAAAATCTCGGTTAAATGTAGATATGGAGCGTATTTCCATTAGTGAGGTTGCCTCGGGTGTTTTTCAGGAAAACATCTCGGTAACAGGTAATGTTTTACCCATTACCACATTTTATTTGGATGCGTTAGAAGGAGGTATAGTTGAAGAAATATTTGTTGAAGACGGTGCCATAATGAAACAGAACGATCCCATTTTACGCTTATCCAACACCGATTTAGAATTGAGTTTGGTAAATCAGGAAACATCGGTTTATAATTTGCTTACGCAGATGCAAATATCCCAAAACGCGGCACGACAAAATACTATTAATAAGCTTAACCGAATGACCGATGTAGAAAATGCCTTAGTGGAAGCCGAACGCAAGTACTTGCTTGGTAAAAAGTTATTTGAAGCTGAAGCCATAGGGAGTCAGGAGTTTAAGGAATCCCAAAATAACTATACCTATCAAAAGCAGCGTATGGAATTGGCAAGGGAAGTGCTGCAACAGGATTCCATATCGGTTCGGCAGGAAGCCAATCAATCCAAGAGTTTATTGGCACGTACCCAAAGTGCTTTGGAATTGATGCGTAAAAAAGTAGGCGATCTTATTGTACGTGCCCCAGCCGATGGCCAATTAACTTCTTTGGATGCCGAAATTGGTCAATCTAAAAATAAAGGGGACCGTTTAGGACAGTTGGATGTGTTAAGTGGTTATAAAGTGCGGGTAGATATCGATGAACACTATATTTCAAGAATATACACAGGGCAAATAGGAACTTTTACGTTTAACGGAGAGACCTATAAATTGATTATCAAGAAGGTATTCACCCAAGTCACTTCGGGACGGTTTCAAGTAGATATGCAATTTGAGGGCGACGTACCCGAGGGCATTAGGAGAGGGCAATCCCTTCAGATTCGATTAGCATTAAGTGAAGAAAAACAAGCAATTATGGTGTCTAAAGGTGGTTTTTTTCAGCAAACAGGAGGCAACTGGATTTTTAAGTTGAGTGATGATGGAAAAACGGCTTATAGAACAACTATTCAATTGGGTAGTCAAAATACAACATATTATGAAGTGTTGGAGGGCTTAAATCCTGGTGATAAAGTTGTTACGTCCAGCTACGACAATTTTGGCGATAAGGAAGAATTGATATTAAAATAACGCGTCATTACGATCCCGAGTATTTGGGAGAAGTAATCATCCTTAATGAAACAGATTGCTTCGTTTCTCGCAATGACAAATAATAAACATAAAACAATGATAAAAGTAACAGACCTGGAAAAGTACTATAGTACCGAAGAAATTAAGACCATAGCCTTAAATCAATTTTCGTTTGAGGTTAAACAAGGCGAGTTTATTGCCGTGATGGGACCTTCGGGATGTGGCAAATCTACCCTTTTGAACATTATTGGCTTATTGGACGATGTAGATGGGGGCAGCTTTATTTTTAATGGGGAAGATGTGACACACTATAACGAACGTAAAAGAGCCAATCTACGTAAGCACAATATAGGTTTTGTGTTTCAGAGTTTTAATTTGATCGATCAATTAACGGTTTTTGAGAATGTGGAGTTACCGCTTATATACATTGGCATGAAAAAAGCCGATCGGAAGAAACGTGTGCACGAGGTCTTGGAAAAAATGCAGATCATGCACCGTCGTAACCACTTTCCTCAGCAACTGTCTGGAGGGCAGCAACAGCGGGTCGCTGTTGCTAGGGCGGTAGTGAATAATCCCAAACTGATTTTAGCCGATGAGCCTACCGGAAACCTGGATAGCAGTAATGGTAATGAGGTTATGGAGCTCTTAACAGAATTAAACGATCAGGGTGCTACCATTATCATGGTAACCCATAGCGAGCATGATGCCAAATACAGTCACCGTATTGTTAGAATGCTCGATGGACAAAAAGTAACCGAAGTGAGTTTGGTTTAATATGTAAGACCTCATTATGTTTCAAAATTATTTTAAAATCGCTTGGCGGAATCTTAAAAAATATAGGTTTTATGCAGCTATTAATGTACTTGGGTTGTTTACAGGTATTGTATTTACGTTGTTGATTGGTGTTTATGTATGGGGCGAATTACAAGTTAATAGAAGACTTAGGAATTCAGAGCGACAATGTATTTTACTAAGTGATTGGAAAATCCCAAATAAAGGAGTCGATTTTGCTACCATTGGGCCGCTAGCAAAACGGTTAAAAGAAGACTACCCCACTTTGGTAGCTAACTATTACAGATTTGACGGTATTTCTTCTATTATTTCAAAAGGCGAAAAACGTTTTAGAGAGGGTATACAGTTAGGGGATAAGTCATTGCTTGTCATGTTTGGTTTTAAAATGCTATATGGTAATAAAAAAACGGCATTGTCTAATCCGTACTCAGTAGTTATTACTGCAAATAAAGCCCTTAAATATTTTGGGAAGAAAAATGTTGTAGGTGAAACGATTACTATTCAAAACTTTAAAGGCGAAGAACGGGCTTTTATTATCTCAGGGGTTTTTGAAGATCTATCTGTAAATTCGGTGACACATCTCAATAACAAGAATAGCCCTAATACTACCCTTAGACCAGAAATATTCACATCTCAAGATATGTGTGCATTTTTTGGTAGGGTTGATTTTGATTCATGGAACAATTTTTATATTCCTTCATACATTGAATTGAAAGAGGGTGTAGCGGTAGATGATTTAAAAGAACCTATCAATAATTTAATGAAGTTATATGCTTCAAAAGCAATTCAAAAAGATTTAAGTGTGACCCCAACATTGCTTGCCGATTTTTACTTTGAAAAAGATAATGGACTTGTAAAGAAGATGGTTTATACATTGTCAACTATAGGGCTATTTATTCTGTTAATGGCCATTATTAACTTTATTAATATTTCTGTGAGTATGTCGGGTAGCCGCATGAAAGAGATAGGTGTTAGAAAAGTATTAGGTGGCAAACAAAGTCAATTTATCTCTCAGTTTTTAATTGAATCTTTTATTTTGGTTTTAGTGGCTACCATTTTAGCATTAGTTGCTTTTTCATCCATTAAGCCTGTATTGAGCCAGATAGTGGGAACTGAAATGCCGAAATTGACAACCTTTCCGCTTTATATGATTTTTGTGCTGGTAGGGTTTGTTTGTGTGGTTGGTTTGTTGGCAGGTTTGTATCCAGCATTTGTACTGTCTTCCTTAAAAGCAGTAGCATCGCTAAAGGGTAAGTTAGAGATTAAAAATGTATCTTTTCAAAAGTCTTTAGTGGGCTTTCAGTTTTCGGTCGCCTTATTAATACTTATTAGTGCTTTTATAATCACGCAACAAGTTGATTATTTTTTTAATAAAGATTTAGGGTATAACAAAGATTATGTTTTGTCAGCGCAAGTGCCAAGGGATTGGACGGATAAAGGCGTGAAAAAAATGGAAACTATACGAGCAGAGTTTGAAAAACTGCCAGAAATTAATAAAGCATCGGTATCATTTGAAATTCCAAATGGGAATAATGGAAACTTTTTCCCAATCCATAGAGTAGGATCTGCAAGTAATGAATCTATCTCAATGCTGTCGCTGTCTGTAGATGAACACTATTTTGATACTTACCAAATACATATAGAAGAAAGCTTGCATTGGGCGGATGAAGATAAAAAAGAAGGGCCTATTATTGTTGTTAATGAAACTGCTGCACGCGCTTTGGGATGGGACAACCCTATGGATGCTTTAGGTGAAAAGATTAAAATTAAAGGAGGGGTTTTTGATTATACCATAAGAGGCATAGCTAAGGACTTTCATTTTGGTTCAATGACACAACAAATTCAACCGTTGGCATTTTTTAACTTAAATATATTTCTTACATATCGTTATCTAAATTTTAAGGTTAAGCCAGGAGATATGCAAAGTACCATTTCTAACATTCAAAAAAAATGGTCTCAATTAATTCCTGAAAGTCCATTTGATTATCATTTTATGGATGATTCGTTGAAAGAACTGTATACTTCTGAAATTAAGTTTAGAAAAGCAGTATATAATGCTTCTTTACTGTCCTTAGCCATCGTTCTTTTGGGTATTGTAGGTCTGGTTTCTTTAAGTGCTCATAAGCGAATTAAAGAAGTAGGGATCCGTAAAGTTTTAGGGGCTTCAACATTTAAAATTATATTGCTCTTTATTAAAGAGTTTACCATCATTATTGTAATAGCATCAGCAATCGCAATCCCAATAGCGTATTACGTCATGAATGAATGGCTAAATAATTATGTCTATAGAATTAGCATGTCGGCACAACCCTTTTTTGGTTCAATACTGGCATTAATGATTGTCGCATTTTTATTCATTGGTTTAATGAGTTTTAAGACGGCGAATACTAATCCTATTAAAAGCTTAAAAACAGAATAGAATAAATTCAAGCTTGTTAGGTTTTTGAAACCTGACAGGTCTTAAAAAAGAAATCATGATTCAAAATTATTTAAAACTGGCGTGGCGAAACCTTATAAAAAATAAGGTGTATTCGCTTATTAATATTGGTGGGTTGGCCATAGGTGTAACGGCATATTTGCTCATTATTCAATATGTGAATTTTGAGTCGAGTTACGATACCTATCATTCCCATATAGATGATTTATACCGCGTAACACTTTCAACAGACCTAGGATCGTATGATGGGATTGAAACAGCTGCTGCTACACACCCTGCAGTGGCCAGTGCCATGAAAAAAGACTTTCCCGAGGTAGAAAGCTTTGCGAGGGTTGTGGATAAGGAGATTATGTTGGGATCATTTGTGCTTTCATATAGAAACAAACAGGGCAATTTAATAAAGTCTAATGTTAATAACGACATGATCTATCTTGCCGATAGCACCATTTTAGATCTTTTTAAGATTAACCTGGTTAAAGGTAACCCCAAAACTGCACTTAAAGATAAGCGCTCCGTTATATTATCTACTAAAATGGCGACCCGTTTTTTTGGAAATGAAAACCCCATTAATAAAACCTTAATGGCAAATGGAGATGTTCCAGTAAACGTTACAGGTGTTTTTGAGGAACTTCCCGAAAACACCCATCTAAAATTCGATATGTTGGTGTCTTTTTCTACACTGGGGCCATGGACCGAAACGACTTGGAATTGGCCAGAGTTCTACAATTACCTACGCTTAAAACCTGGAACAGATCCTGCTATCGTTGAAGCCAAATTCCCCGAATTTGTTAAGAAGTATTTGGGAGAGCTTATGCAGGAACATAGTTATCGTGCAGAAATGGGCTTGCAGCCCGTTAAGGATATCCATTTAAAGTCGCATTTGGCTAATGAAATTTCAGTAAACAATAATGAAAAAACGCTAAACTTTCTTTGGCTTATAGCCATTTTTGTTATCCTTATTGCACTTATGAATTTTATTAACCTGTCTACGGCAAAATCAACAGAACGTGCTTTAGAGGTCGGTTTAAAAAAAGTAGTCGGTATTAAAAAAGGAGCTTTAATAGGGCAATTTTTAACAGAATCGTTAGTCATAAATTGCATAGCCATTATCATGGCCATCATTTTAATAAGTATCATCATTAAGCCCTTTAATGATTTTTTGGGCTTGCCTATTTTATCCATGAACATGTGGTTAACCCCTTCTGTATGGGGGCATATCATTGTACTTTTACTTTTGGGAGGTGTTTTGGCAGGCATATACCCTACTTTTGTGCTATCCAGTTTTAAGCCTATTCAAGTATTGAAAGGTAAGTTTGACCAATCTGGGAAAGGCGCTTTTATACGTAAGGTTTTAGTGGTAAGTCAATTTACAATTTCCATTACCTTAATAGCAGGCACTTATATTATGTACAGCCAGTTTACGTATATGCAAAACCAAGATTTGGGTTTTGATGCCAAGCATAATTTGGTTGTCAATGCGCCTATGGTGATCGATTCCACCATAACCGATAAACTTGAGGTGTTTAAGGGCGAGTTGTTAAAAAATCCGAATATAAATATTGTAACGGTTACAAAGGATGTTCCAGGCAAAAAAAATGCATGGTACAATACCACTAGGCAGGTACATGAAGAACGGGAGGCCAGTGTTATTTGTAATCAGTTTTTAATAGACCATGACTTTATGGAAACCTATCAGGTAAAGTTATTGGCCGGGCGTAATTTCAGGAAAGAGGATCATTCATTTTATGGGTTTAGAGGTGATTTAGATTTGAACGTTCCCCATAGGGTCATGTTAAACAGAGCGGCTGTTGGCCTCTTAGGCTTTTCTTCGGTTGAAGAGGCCGTTAATAAAAAAATCACCTTTCAATTGGGTCCACAAGATCGTACGGCAGAGGTTATTGGTGTGATGGAAAACTACCATCAACAATCCTTACAAAACGATTACGATCCCACCGTTTTTCTGTATCCAGAATACTATTATGCAGGATTTTTAACACTCAATATCAATGCGGTGAATATAGAAAGTACGATACATGATATTGAAAAAAAGTATGAGGCATTATTTCCGCAAGACCCATACAATTATTTTTTCTTAGATGAGCATTTCAATAAACAATATAAGGCCGATAGAAAGTTTGGTCAGCTTTTTATATTATTTGCAACCCTTGGTATTTTTATCGCAGCCCTCGGTCTGTTTGGCTTAGGCTCTTATATGGCCATGCGACGGACCAAAGAATTATGTGTTCGTAAGGTTTTAGGTGCCAGTAAACCACATGTACTGTTTTTAATCCCCAAAAGTTTGCTGGTTTTGGTAGTTGTATCGGGGTTGATAGCCATTCCCATTACGTATTTAACAGCAACAGAATGGCTTAGTAACTATGCGTTTCGGGTTAGTATGAATCCGTTTATGTTTATTGTACCTATGGTATTGGTAACTGCAGTGGCTCTCCTTTCGGTTTTACCCGAATCTTTAAAAGTAACCCTTGTAAAACCCGCTAACTATTTAAGAAATGAATAGTAAAAGACAATTGGGCAATGAAAACGGATCTTATTATAAGATATATTGAAAACAACATGGATGACCAAGAGAAACTAAAAATGCTACAGTGGATTTGTTCAAATGAAGGCAACCAAAGAAGTTTTAATCTTATAAAAGCCCGTTATGTGGCGTCTAAACTTAAAGATATTGATTAAGTGTGCTTAATACAATAGAGCAAATTCAGACCTATCAGATTTCAAAAGTCAGACAGGTCTCAAAAAGAAACTATGATTCGAAATTATTTTAAAATAGCATTCAGGCTTTTCAAAAAAGAAAAGCGTACAACCCTTGTCAATATATTTGGGATGGCTCTTGGTATATCCTGTAGTATTCTAATCTACTTATGGGTTCAAGATGAATTACGATATAATGATTTTGTTAAAAAAGGGGATAGGGTATGTTATGCCATGACCAACCATCCTATGATGGGAGGTGATATAAAGACATGGTCCACAACACCCCAACCGCTAAAAGCCGTGTTAGAGGAAAAATATCCTGTTATAGATAAAGTGGCTCTATTATCTTGGGAACCACCAACCAATTTTAAAAAAGATGATGGGTTTTTACAGCAAAATGGCAACTATGCTTCGCCTGAAATTTTTGACATTTTTCAATTTCCTTTTACTAAGGGCAATCATAAGGCTCTTTATAACGAACCAAAAACCATAGTCATTTCTGAACGTTTTGCGAACCGTTATTTTGGTGAAAATTGGAATACTATTGATGTTATTGGAGAATTAATAACAACAGACAATAAAGACACCTATAAATTGGTAGGTGTTTTTAAAGATTTGCCCAAGCATTCAACATTACAATTCGATTTTATTATACCCTTTGCTGAAAAACTCAACAAGAACCCGTGGTTAAATCATTGGGGGAATTTTCAAAATCAAATGTACATTCAAATAGTTGATGGCATTACAGTTGAAGAAGCCAATAATCGTATTAAAAATGCCATTATAGATAATCGTCCAGATGAAGGGACTACAGAGGAACTTTTTCTTCAGCCGTTTTCAGACACTTATCTCTATTCTAATTTTGAAGGCGGAAAGGTTGCAGGCGGACGTATTGAATATGTGCGCATCCTATCGGTTGCGGCTATCTTGATTTTGCTGCTTGCCAGTATCAATTTCATGAATTTGTCCACGGCGCGAGCTGGAAAACGTTCTAAAGAAACTGGGGTTAGAAAAGTATTGGGAGCCTTAAAATCAAACCTAAGAGTTCAGTTTTTAATAGAATCTGTTCTAATTACGGGCTTCGGTTTTATATTGTCAATGGGTATCGTTTCCGTTCTGCTACCAGAGTTTAATGCCTTAACTGAAAAGGACATTGAACTAACTTTTTTTACGCCTAAGTTTATTTTGTTTTTGCTAGGTTTTATCTTTTTACTGGGATTGGCTTCTGGAATGTATCCTGCGTTTTATTTGTCAGCGCTAAAACCTACACGGTCTTTAAAAGGGGTGTTTTCGCATAACAAGAATGAAGCTTTTTTTAGAAAGGCACTCATGATCTTTCAGTTTGTTATAACCATAGTTATGATTATTGGGGCAACTTCGGTGTACAAACAAGTAAGTTATATACAAAATAAAAATATTGGATTTGATAGGGAGAATTTGGTTGAAGTAACTATGGGCGACATTGATCCTGCGGGCAATTACCAAGCCTATAGAGAAGAACTGTTAAAAAAACCAGGGATATTGGGGGTAACTCCAATAAACCAAAACATACTGGATGTTAGTAATACGACCTCAGACCCAGAATGGGACGGTAAGGATTTCAATGAGATTACCTCTTTTACCATCATGTGCACAGATCCTGACTTTTTAAGTATTACGGGCATTAAACTAAAAGCGGGGAGGAACTTTAATAGGTCAATAGCTACCGATACAGCCAACTTTATTATTAATACGGCTGCCCAAAAAGTCATGCGACTAAAAGACCCTATTGGTGAGCGTTTGGGATTTTGGGACAGGGAAGGCAAAATAATAGGGGTGATAGAAGATGTGCATATCAATTCCTTGCATGTGCCCATAGAACCTTTTATTATTCGATACGACTTACCTATGACCTATAAAATGTTAGTACGTATAGAAGCCAATAAAACTACGCAGGCCTTAACTTCACTAAAAGCACTTCATGACAAGTTCAATCCTGGCAAGACGTTTAATTATAGTTTTGTTTCCGATATGTATAGGGGACAATATAAAAGTGAATTGTTGGTTAAGGACATGGTTTTCTATTTTGCCATTGTAGCTATATTAATTTCCTGTTTGGGGCTTTTAAGTCTTATTGCCTATACCACTAGCCAAAGAGCTAAGGAAATGAGTATACGGAAAGTACTGGGGGCTTCCATTACAACTATTTTACGATTGCTTTCCAAGGAGTTTTTATTGCTCATTATATTATCAATGGTTATTGCGGTACCCATTGCCTATTACTTTATAGATGGCTGGCTTCAAAATTTTGCCTACCGAATAACACTCAATTGGTTGTTGTTTATAATAGCTAGTGTCGTTACGATAGTAATTGCAAGTTTTATAATAGGAATACAAGTGTTAAAAGCCGCCAATGCCAACCCCATAAAAAGTTTAAAAACAGAATAAATAAACCTGATAGTCTCATGATTCAAAACAATCTAAAAACATAAAACATGCTACTACAAATAAAAGATGTATTTAAATGGGTAAATTCAGGAGGGAATAGGGTATTCATATTAAATGATATTGAATTGACCATAAACGAAGGCGATTTTATTTCCATTATGGGACCTTCGGGATCGGGAAAAACAACTTTGCTCAATGTTATTGGAATGTTGGACGATTTTAATGAAGGCGAATATACGTTTCTGGATGAGCCTGTACACACTCTAAAGGAAAAGCACCGTGCCAATCTGTATAAGGAGTACATTGGGTTTGTGTTTCAATCCTATCATTTGATTGATGAACTAACGGTTTACGAAAACATTGAAACCCCATTGTTATATAAAAAGCACTCCCGATCGGAACGCAAGGCTTTGGTCGCAGACATGTTGGATCGGTTCAATATCGTGGGAAAAAAAGATTTGTTTCCGTCACAGTTAAGTGGCGGACAACAGCAATTGGTGGGTATTGCCCGGGCACTGGTGGCAAGTCCTAAACTTATTTTGGCCGATGAACCCACGGGGAATTTAAATTCCAAACAAGGCACCGAAATCATGGAGGTTTTTAAGACATTGAATGAAGAAGAAGGCGTAACCATCATTCAGGTCACTCACTCTGAGCAAAATGCGGCCTACGGTTCCCGAATTATTAACCTGTTGGATGGCAGAATCATTAGTAATTAAAATACGATGGATACGAGAATAATTAAGATAGGATTTGTTATATGTGGAATGCTGTTTTGTACTTCAAATGCGCAATCTCAAATCACATTAGAGGATTGTATTAAAATTGCCCTTGAAAATAATTTGGATTATAGGGGTGTCACTTTGGATACCAAGGCCTCCGAAATTAACTATAAACAGGCGCGACAGGGACTGTTCCCCACTGTTAATTTTGATTATAATTTAGGACAAAGTTCTGGACGTAGTTTAGATCCGTTTACTAATGATTTTATAAACCAGGAACTCACATTTTCAAATGCAGGGCTGCGCTTAAATGCAACTATTTTTAATGGGTTTCGCATAATGAACCAAATTAAACAAAACAGATTTCGCCTATATGCAGCCCAAATGCAGAAGGAAGAAACCAAGCAAAACCTTATTTTGGAAGTCACCTTAACCTATATACAATTGCTTAATAGTCGCGATGCCTTAATGCTTGCAAAAAACAGATTCCAAACAACCGAAGAACAATTAAAGCGCATTCAAGTAAACTATAACGAAGGTTTTGGAAATCCTGCCGAATATACAGATATTAAAGGACAATTGGCTATAGATAGGGTAGGTATAATTAATGCCGAGAATGAGCTTAACTTTGTGAATCAAAAACTTATTAAGTTGTTGAATACTAATATTGAGGAAGGTAGTGTTGTTAATTCTTTTTCAGATTTAGATACTATTAAAGCCTATGGTTACTCTGTAGATAATGTGTATAACGATGCCTTAAATAATCTGGCCACGTTTAAAGCGAAACAACATAGTATTGATGCAGCTAAAACAAGTATTAAGGTAGCCAGATCGTATTATATGCCCAATATTGGGCTGTTTGGTCAATTAAATACGAATTATTCCAGTATTGCCGAAACATTTCAGGACACAGGGATGCTTATTAAAGAAACGGGTGATTTTGTTAGAATAAACAATCAGGATGTGCCCGTTTTAAGAAATGAAACTCAATTTCAAGGTCAAAGAATTGGTTATTCAGATCAGTTTGATAATAATCTCAATTCCGTAGTAGGTCTTTCGGTTAACATTCCAATTTTTAACGGGTTCTTAGCAAAAAATAAGGTGTCATTACAAAAAATAGAATTAGAACAAGCGACTGTAGATTTAAAAAATACAAAATGGTTACTCAAGCAGGCTATTACAAATACTTTTAACAATATGGAGGCAGCTTATGAGCGTTATCATGCATTTAAAAATCAAGCAGATGCTTTTAAAGAGTCGTACCGCATTAATAAAGTAAAGTTTGAAAATGGTGTTTCAAATATTGTCGAATACATAATGAGCAAGAATAATATGGATACCTCCCAGTTGAACCTTAACAAAGCCAAGTACGAATACCTATTGCAAGTAAAGGTTTTGGAGTATTATAGGGGGCTGTAACCAAGCAGACAAATAAAAACGTTAAAGAATAGACGAATTTAAACCTGTTGTTTTGAAATTATTACCTTCAGTGCAAATTAGACATTGAGTTTAACTCTAGTACAAAATTTACCTTTGTTTAAAAACAATCACTTAGTTGGTACATGCAGTTTTTCATTTGCTTTTGTAAATTTTAAAATGAAAAAATCATGTACTTTTGTTCTCATGCTAGAACCATTTGACGATACGTATTTTATGAAGAAAGCACTTCAGGAAGCTGAGGTGGCTTACGAAAAGGGAGAGATTCCTGTAGGTGTTGTTATTGTTGTGGATAACAAGATAATAGCCCGTGGGCACAATTTAACAGAAACCTTAAATGATGTAACTGCTCATGCCGAAATGCAGGCCATAACAGCAGCAGCTAATTTTTTGGGAGGTAAGTACCTTCAAAATTGCACGATGTATGTAACCTTGGAACCTTGCCAAATGTGTGCGGGAGCCTTGTATTGGAGTCAAATAGCTAAAATTGTATACGGCGCAAGGGATAAAGAGCGTGGATGTATACAATTAAACACAAAATTACATCCTAAAACAATTGTAAAAGGAGGGATCATGGCCGATGAAGCTTCAAAACTATTGAAGCGTTTTTTCATTGAAAAGCGTAACCTAAATTAGATATGGTATAAGGTTTATTGGTGTCTTTGTATTATTTTGTTATTAAGTGCTTTATCAATATATTTGACGGTATTTAAGCCCAAAAATCTATTTCTATGAAGTGCTTTAACCTTTTAGCCTTGTTTGTTTTATTGTTTAATCTTGTATCGTGTTCTAATGACGATGCTGATGATGGTGTGTCAAAAAATCAATTTACAGACCCTAGGGATGGACAGGTTTATGAAATAGTCACCATTGGTGATCAAACTTGGTTCGCTGAAAACCTAAATTACGATACGGCAGACAATTCAAGTACGTGTTATGATGGTAACAGTGACAACTGCTTTATATATGGCCGTTTGTATAGTGGTGATGCAGCTCAAACGGCTTGCCCCGATGGTTGGCATTTGCCGTCTAAAGAGGAATGGGAAACACTCATAGATTATTTGGGAGGTATCAATGCGGCTCATGTGTTTTTTAAGCCGTTTGCTATGCAACAAGGCGAACCTGTTGGGTTTAACTTATTAGCAGGGGGCTGGTATTTTGCAGACTTTAAGGATATAGGGATAGAGGGACATTATTATACTTCAACAGATGGCGGACTGCCCAACTCGTTCAAGACCATTACATTTGTTCCAGATACATCGGTAAGTACAGGAGGCACGTCTAGTTCCAATATCATGCAAAATTGCAGATGTATTAAGGATTAATATTTTTTCTCGCGTTGGTCTTCTCGCATTTTGTCCAGATTCTCTTTAGTGAGCATATAGTCTTTTAGGTCTTTGTCTTTCCAACGGTAATAAGCAAACAAAGGGAAGACTACAATAAAAAGCCCCAAAACGCCAAACCCGATTAACTTTTGGGAATATTCGGAATCCAGAATATAACCTGTGACAATGCTTCCCAATGAAAGCACAAACAAAACGGTAATAAGATACTTCATGCTTGTTATAACATATTTTATTTAACCCGTCGGGCATTTTAATGAAATTCTGTCAATTCGAGTGAATTTTACGAAAACCGTTTGGTCAAGTCATAGAAATCGAACTGACATTTTTGAAACTAGTTTAATCTAAATGTACAACAGGTTTTATTTGGTAAAGTTAATCAATTGCCGCCTATAAGCCGTTAAGAGTTTGGATTTTGAAATATAACCATAGTATTTGCCGTTTTTAATAACAGGAATGTTCCAGGCGCCACTGGTTTTAAACTTATCCATAATATCATTCATGGAATCTTTATTGTAATCAATAATATTAGTGTCTGCATGCATGAGGCTTGAAGCGTTTACCTTATCGTATAGATCGGCATTAAACATAATATGCCTTATATCATCCAGCCTTATAACACCAAGAAATTCATTGTCTTCATTTACTACTGGGAAATGATTTCTGGAAGATTTGGCAACAGCCTTTTTTAATATGTCTCCCAATTTCATGTCTGGAGATAAGATAATAAAATTGGTTTCAATAACCTTGTCAATATCCAAGACCATCAATACATTTTGGTCTTTATCATGGGTCATGAGTTCACCACGTTCTGCTAGTTTTAAAGTATATATGGAATGTGAAATAAAGTATTTGGTGATAGCAAAGGAAATAGCCGATACAATCATTAAGGGAACAAACAATTCGTAGCCACCAGTAATTTCGGCTATAAGGAATATAGCTGTTAAGGGAGCATGTAATACACCAGCCATTAAACCAGTCATTCCTATTAAGGTGAAATTAGATTCGGATACGTTAAAGTGAAAGCCAATATTATTAATTATTTTAGAAAAAGCATTTCCTAAAGCACTTCCCATAACAAGTGTAGGAATAAACACGCCACCTACACCTCCTGCCCCAAAAGTGGTTGTCATGGCAATAGCTTTAAAGGCAGTAATGCCTAATAACAGGCCAATAACAAGCCATATGTTGGACAAGTCCAAATTAAAGGGCGTTGTGCCAATAGCCGATAAATGATCGCCTTTTAAAAGGTTGTTCATAATACCATAACCTTCACCGTATAAAGGCGGAATAAAATAAAGCATAGTTCCTATTGCCAAACCTCCAATTAATAAGCGTTTGGCTCTGCTTTCAAACTGTTTGAAAAAGTTTGTAATTCCAAAGAATACTTTTGAAAAATAAACCGATGTAAGTCCGGTTACAAGCCCTAAAACAATGTAGAAGGGGATATCGTTAATTTGGAATTTATCAATTAATTCAAACCGCAAAAGGATGTCTGTACCTAAGAAAAAGTAAGAGGTAACCACGGCAGAGACAGAGGCCAATAAAAGTGGTACTAAGGATGTGAAAGCAATATCTAGACTAAATATCTCAATAGCAAAAATGATAGCAGCAATAGGAGCCTTAAACATGGAGGCCATTGCTCCGGCAGCAGCACATCCAATAAGTAACATACGTGTTTTAGTATTCATATGAAACAATCTTGCTGCGTTCGATCCCAAGGCGGCACCAACGCTTACAGCGGGGCCTTGCAATCCAACTGAACCACCAAAACCTACTGTTAGTGGCGCCGTGATAAGTGAGGCATAGAGGTTGTATCGCGGAATGATGCCATTAAGTTTGGAAATGGCGTGCAATGTAGATGAAATACCATGGCCAATATGCTTTTTCAACCATGTTTGCTTTATAATATAAACCAACAGTAACCCAATTATAGGGAATATAAAATAAAGCGAATTTTGATAGTTTTTGAAAAAGTTAAGTTCAAAAAGTAGCTGGATATAGTGCGTTAGGTTTTTTAAAGAAACAGTTCCTAGACCAGCTAAAAAACCTACCAGTATACTTAGTATGTATATGAAATTCTGTTCTGGAATATGCTTATATTTCCAGATTAAAAATTTACGTAATAAGCTCTTGGAGTTAGAAGGCATATTATAAAATTACTAAATATTCTACGAAAGTAATGCTAAACGTTATTTTTAATCAAAGGTCTGTTTACTGACATTGTATTATTAAAAAAACCTGTTCTTTAAATTGGAACAGGTTTTTAAGTTTAAGGTTTTAAATTAAGTTTTAAACTAAGTTCTTCCAGCTGGTCATCATCAATTGGAGCGGGTGCATCGATCATTACATCACGTCCTGCATTGTTTTTTGGGAAAGCAATAAAGTCCCGTATGGTTTCCTGTCCTCCAAGAATGGCAACCAGTCTATCCAATCCAAAGGCGATACCTCCGTGTGGAGGTGCCCCGTATTGAAAGGCATCCATTAAAAAGCCAAACTGCGCTTTTGCTTCTTCAGGTGTAAAACCTAAATAATCGAACATAAGCGCCTGGGTTTTTTTGTCGTGAATACGAATCGATCCACCTCCAATTTCATTGCCATTTAAAACCAGATCATAAGCATTGGCCTTAACAGCTCCAGGGTCGGTTTTTAGTAATTCCAACTGCCCTGGTTTTGGAGACGTAAACGGGTGGTGCATAGCATGGTAGCGCTCGGTTTCTTCATCCCATTCCAATAAAGGGAAGTCCATGACCCATAAAGGTGCAAATTCATTTGGCTTTCTAAGTCCTAAACGTTCGGCTAGTTCCATACGCAAGGCACTTAGTTGCGTCCTAACCTTGTTCGTGTCTCCAGATAGGATACAAATAAGATCACCTGCTTTGGCTCCGGTAACTTCAGCCCATTTGGCAAGATCCTCTTGGTCGTAAAATTTATCTACAGAAGATTTGTAGCTGCCATCTTCATTACAACGACAGTAAACCATGCCTAAAGCCCCTATTTGCGGACGCTTAACCCAATCAATAAGTTTATCAATTTCTTTACGTGTGTAACTGTTGCCTCCCGGAACGGCAATACCAACAACCAGTTCGGCGTTGTTAAAAACACCAAAATCTTTATGTTGAGCAACGTCGTTTAATTCGCCAAATGCCATGCCAAATCGAATGTCTGGCTTATCGTTTCCATACAAGCGCATAGCGTCATCATAAAGCAGACGCGGGAATTTATCGACCTTAACACCGTTAATCTCTTTTAACAAATGACGTGTTAAACCTTCAAAAGCATTCAAAATATCCTCTTGTTCTATAAATGCCATTTCACAGTCTATTTGTGTAAATTCAGGTTGTCTGTCGGCACGCAAGTCTTCATCCCTAAAGCATTTTACTATCTGGAAATACTTATCCATACCACCTACCATAAGCAATTGCTTAAAGGTTTGGGGCGACTGAGGCAATGCATAGAATTGGCCTTCGTTCATCCTGCTAGGCACTACAAAATCGCGGGCACCTTCTGGAGTTGATTTAATCAAATAAGGGGTTTCAACTTCAATAAAGCCTTCATTGGATAAGTAATTGCGAACTTCTTGGGTTACTTTATGACGAAATATAAGATTATTTTTTACTGGATTACGACGAATATCCAAATAGCGGTATTTCATTCGTAGTTCTTCGCCACCATCGGTTGTGTCTTCAATAGTAAATGGAGGCAATATGGCGTCATTTAGAATGTTTAGTTCTGTAACTAATATTTCGATATCGCCAGTTGGTATATTGGGGTTTTTAGAAGCACGCTCAATAACGTTTCCTTTAACTTGGATAACAAATTCACGACCAAGATTTTGAGCTTGTGCCATCATCTCTTTGGATGTGCGTTCCTCATCAAAAACCAGTTGCGTGATACCATAACGGTCACGTAAGTCTATCCAAACAATAAAACCTTTGTCACGGGATTTTTGTACCCATCCAGCTAAGGTTACTTCTTCATTTATGTTTGTAGCGTTTAATTCGCCACAATTATGACTTCTGTACATAGTAAAAATTTGAAGTGCAAATTTAAGGAAATACAGTGTAGTTTAAATTATTTAAGGTGTTTTTTTAAATGATGTACAGCCACGTGTTTTGACAAGCTTTCAATAAAGGAATACATGTAAGTACTGTTATTTGCCTCATGTACTTAGTTATTAGTCGAAAATATGTCTTAGTAGAGGTGCTAAAGGATTATTTTTAGTTTTTGTGCAACTATTATAAAGTAAATATTATGTTTAAGATCATCCCTTTAATGTTATGTCTTCTATTTATTTCAGCTGCTGTTCCTGCTCAACAAAGAACAGGAAATATTGTTGAGTATTTTGGCAAGGAAAAGGTCGAAACTATTGAAGAAGGCAAATTAGTTCATGTCTTCAAGGAGGCATTGGCTCTTAAGGTACAGACTTATAATTTTAATTCTTCTTCGTTTCCTAAAGACCCTGTTTTTAATGAATTCTTAATGAACGCTGCATACGAGCCTAAACACGGGGCAGTCTTTGATGTTGACTTTTTAGGTAAACCTGTAGTGTGGAAAGCGATAACTGTAGATTCGACCAATAGCTTTAACGATAGGGATTTACGATCAAGTTATGTGTGCTTAAAATATCGTTCAAGCACTTCAAAAACAGTGTTGTTTGAGGCTTCGGGGCATTCACTTGCATTAATTAACGGGTTACCACATGAAGGCGATCATTACGATTTTGGTTGGAATTTAATCCCTGTAAAATTAAATAAAGGACTTAATGTCTTTGTTTTAAAGGTAGGTCGTTTCCCAAGGATTAGGGCACGGCTTATTGAACCAAAAACAAGCATACAGTTAACTACGCGCGATTTAACACTTCCCGATGTATTGGTAGAAGAACCTAAGTCTTATGAAGGAGCAATACGTGTTATAAATACAACTAATGGTTGGGTTAAAAATTATGCTATTTCTGCAACATTAGAAGGAGAAACAGTCCTAACGAACATCTCTCAAATTCCTCCTATGAGTGTTCGTAAAGTGAGGTTTTCCATTCCGTCGGTAACCAATGAAGATAAAATAGGAGCATCCAAGCTAAAATTGGAATTAAAAGGGAGTAATAAGAAAACATTGAATACCAAAGAGGTGGCTTTACAAATTAAGTCAAAACACAAACACCACAAACGTACGTTCGTAAGTGGTGTAGACGGTAGTGTGCAATATTATAGTGTTGCACCGTCTAGTGATAAAACATTAACTAAAGGGGCTTTGTTTTTATCGGTTCATGGGGCTTCGGTAGAAGCCGTTAATCAAGCTAATGCCTACAAGCAAAAAGATTGGGGGAATTTAATAGCGCCTACAAACAGGCGTCCGTTTGGTTTTGCTTGGGAAGATTGGGGTAGACTGGATGCATTGGAGGTTTTGTCGGATGCAAAAACGATTTATAAGCCTGACCCGAGTAGAATTTATTTAACAGGACACTCTATGGGTGGACATGGTACTTGGTATTTGGGAGCGACCTATCCCGATTATTTTGCAGCCATAGCACCTTGTGCCGGTTATCCGGATCTTTTGTTATACCGTGATGGATTTATAAACAGGCGTTTGCAAATGCCGCAAGAAACACTAACACGATTTGGGCTGACGCCTAAAGTAGTAAGTCGTTTAAAGTCAAAACCACAACCGACTCCTGTTGAAACGATGATTTACAGGGCAGGAACACCCAGTAGAACCTTGGAGTTAATTCGTAACTATTTACATCATGGTGTGTACGTACTACATGGCGAAATAGATAATGTGGTGCCTACGTATATTGCACGTGATATGCGTGAACGATTAGGGAAGTTCCATCCCGATTTTACTTATTATGAGTATCCAGATGGTACACATTGGTACGGAAATCACTCTGTCGATTGGCCTCCTATCTTCGATCTTTTTAAACAGCGTACTATTAAGGCCGATGAAGAGATTAAGAAGTTGGAGTTTTATACCGGGTCACCAGGTGTATCCTCTAAGTCACATTTTATAACGATTCATCAACAGAAAGTACCATTTAAAACCAGCTCTTTTAATTTTTCGAAAGAGGAAAATAAGTATTTATTGAAAACAGATAATGTTGTATTACTTGAAGTTGATTTTTCTAAAATAAAAGATAACTATGGTGCTATTGAAATAGATGGATATGCGTTGACTGTAAGGCCTGATGAGAAAAGTACATTCAAAAGAACTGAAGATGGTTGGAAGGAGACCACAGCTCCTGGTTTAAAGGAAAAGGGACCGCATAGAAATGGTGGCTTTAAGGACGCCTTTAGAAACAATGTCGTTTTTGTGTATGCTACCCAAGGAACAAAAACAGAAAACAATTGGTATTATAACCGTGCTCGATTTGATGCCGAAACGTTTTGGTATCGAGCCAATGGATCGGTAGAGGTCGTTAAGGATGTGGATTTTAATTTAGCAAACTACAGCGATCGTAATGTAGTTGTATATGGTAATAAAAGTAATAATGCGGCTTGGAATACCTTATTAAAAGACGCTCCCATACAAGTTAAAAATAACGAAGTAAACTTTAATGGTAAAGTTTTGTCGGGTAACCATTGGGGTATGTACTTTATTGTGCCTAGAACCGATAGCGATAAGGCTAGTGTCGGTGTTGTGACCGCGAGTGGACTAAAAGGCATGAAGGCTGCTTATATGAACCATTATCTTGTTAATGGAACTACGTTTCCAGATGTTTTGTTGTTTGATGATGAAGTGTTAAAAAATGGGATAACAGCTGTTAAGTGTGCTGGATTCTTTGGTAATGATTGGTCTGTAGAAAATGGAGATTTTGAATGGAAGTAGAAAAAACGGTATATAATAATGCAAAACCCAGAGCCTTCATAAGCTCTGGGTTTTTTGATTTTGTGAGTTCCTAATTTTTAAGAGGATGCATTTGAAATTTGTCTCCTTAAAAATATTTTTCGTTTTAGTTTATTTACTAAAAAGAATAAAACAGGGACTATTATTAAGGTTAAGAATGTAGCAAACAATAACCCAAAAATAACGGTCCAAGCCAATGGTCCCCAGAAAATAACATTATCTCCTCCTATATAGATATTTGGATCAAATCTATTGAATAATGAAAAGAAATCAATGTTAAATCCAATAGCTAATGGGATTAACCCAAAAACGGTAGTAATGGCTGTTAATAGTACAGGTCTTAAACGTGCTTTTCCACCTTTTACAATAGCTTCCTTGATATCTTCTACAGGTAGGCGTTCTGCAACGTCAATACCCTCCATTGAGGCACGCTTTCTGTCGATAAGCAGCTGTGTGTAATCAAGCAGTACTACGCCATTATTTACAACAATTCCGGCTAATGAGATAATACCCATCATGGTCATCATTATAACAAAAGACCAACCCGTAGCAACTAAACCTAAAAATACACCAGCAAAACTTAAAAAGATGGCTCCCATAATAATGGTTGGCTTTGAAATCGAACCAAATTGAAAAATTAAAATAAGCATAATTAAGCCTAAACCAGCTAAAAGCGCCTTGTTTAAGAAAGCTTGTTCTTTAGCTTGTTCTTCTAGTTGTCCCGTATAATCAATTTTAATATCACCAGGGAGCTTGCCATAGGTGTCACTATACGATTCCATCTCTGCTTTAATTTGGTCGACAATAACATTGGCATCGATAAATCCCGGTGCTAGGGCCGAATAAACGGTTACAACGCGTTTGTAATCCCGGTGCTTAATAGAACTAAAAGACGAAGTATTCACTTGTTTAGCTACTGCAGAAACAGGGACTTCTTTTAATTGTCCTGTTGCCTGATCCCTGAAAATGATGTTTTGATTAAAAAGGGCACTTGTGTTATACCGTATGTCTTCATTAAAGCGAACATTAATATCGTAATCTTCACCATCCTTTTTGTAAACACCTGCTTTTGCACCAAATATTGAGTTGCGTAGTTGCTGACCTACTTGACCTGCGGTTACACCTAATTCTCCAGCTTTTTCACGGTCTATATCTACTCTGGTTACAGGTTTTCCTCGGTTTACATCGATTTTTAATTGGTCAATTCCAGGTATATTTTTACTATCAATAAACTTCTTGATGTTTTCGGCAACCGTAATTAATTGATTGTAATCCAGACCTTCAATTTCTATATTAATAGGGTAGCCCGCTGGTGGCCCTACAGGATCTTTTTCAACAGAAATAGAAACTCCTGGATAAATGCCTTTTAATGTGTTTTGAATGTCTTTACGTAATTCTTCACTATCAATAATATTGTTATCGGCATCCCTTCTAAATTTAAACTCACGCATGGTGGCTGTAATTTTACCTCTGTTGGGCATTTCTGCTGCCGAACCACCATCTGTAAATGGGTTTCCAGCACCTTCACCAACTTGGGATACCACGGATTCTACCAAGAAATTTTTACTGTCGTCTTCGGAATTTGAGTATTTGTCACTTCGGATAACTTGGTAAACCCGGTTTTCAATATCTTTTGTTATTTTATTGGTTTTCTCGATGGCTGTCCCTTCTGGGTATTCTATATACACCATGATTTGTTTGGGTGTATTGTCTGGAAAGAATTCTATTTTAGTACGTTTGCTGTCAACAGACATCCCAAAAGCGATAAACGAAATGAAAAGAATAAGAATTGTTCCGCCTACATAAACATAAGGCATCCTTCCTTTTAAAGCGGCACGTAAGCGCTTTTCGTACCAGTTTTCTAAACGTGGTAAAAATTGATCTTTAAACGTATGGGTTAAGCCTTTAATGACATACTTATAGCCCCAAAGTAATACAGCACTAAAAATGAGTAGACTGCCCAACCCGCGAAAAGTGCCTCCAACAAAATAGATAAACAACCCTAAAACCACTAAAATGATAGATATTCTTATTAAACGTTTCATTGAAATGGTGTCTTCTTCAATTTTCATGAATTGCGATACCATAACGGAGTTGATAAAAACCGCTACAAATAATGAAGATCCCAAAACTATCGAAAGTGTAATAGGGAAATAAATCATAAACTCTCCCATCATGCCAGGCCACATCCCTAATGGGATAAATGCCGCCACTGTTGTTAAGGTTGAAATAATAATAGGCATCGCTATTTCACCAATTCCTTCTTTGGCAGCTTCAATTCGGCTCATGCCTTCTTCATCCATTAAACGATACACATTTTCTACCAGTACGATACCGTTGTCTACCAACATTCCCAGACCCATAATGAGTCCAAAAAGGATCATGGTATTCATAGTATAGCCTAAAATTTGAACAATCATAAAGGCCATAACCATAGACATAGGGATAGCAAAACCAACAAACAATGCGTTTCTAAATCCAAGGAAAAACATTAAAACGGTTGTTACCAGAATAATACCAAAAATGATGTTGTTTACTAAATCGTCAACTTGATTTAAGGTGATTTGCGACTGATCGTTAGCAGCAGATATCTTTACATCTTTTGGAATAGCATTGGTTTCTTGTGACTTTTTGATGATTTCGTAAATAGCTTCTGTAGCTGCTACCATATTTTTACCAGATCGTTTTTTTACATCTAGCATTACAACGTTTTTACCAAAGTCACGGGCAAAAGTTGTGTGATCTTCATCAATAAAAGAGACTGTTGCAATATCACGTAGATACACAGCGCCATTATCAGATTTTACAACAAAATTTTCGAGTTGTTTGGGATTGTCTATTTCACCAATTACCCTAACGGTTCTACGTTGGCCACTTGCTATAAGATTACCGCCACTCATGGTTATATTACCATTTTGAATGGCAGAAATAACATCGCTAAAACTTACTTTAGCGGCCATCATTTTGTAAATGTCTACAGCAACTTCTACTTCTTTTTCTTGTGCACCACGTATATCGGCAGCTTTAATTTCATCTAAATCTTCAATATCATCTTGAAGGATTTCTGCAAATTCTTTTAGCTTGTCAACTGGATAATCTCCAGTTAAGTTAATGTTTAGGATTGGCATTTCTTCAGAGAAATTAAGATCAAAGACATTGGGTTCTACTTTGGCTCCATTAAAAGTAGGCCAATCTTCAGATGCTTTTTCGCTATCCACTTCATCTTTTACTTTTTGTCTAGCTGCTTCGACGGTAATGTTTTCATCAAACTCAACAACGATCATTCCGTAGTCTTCTTGCGATGTTGAAAGCACTTCGGTAACATTGCTGATGTTCTTTACACGGTCTTCCAGCGGATCTACAATTAGTTTTTCAATATCTTCAGCAGTATTCCCAGGATAAGGTGTGCTAATGTAAATTTTAGTTTCTTTTACTTCTGGAAAGCTTTCACGTGGTAAATTAAAGTAAGCTGAAATTCCCATAAACAGGAAGATAGCCACGATTACATAGACAACTGTTTTGTTGTTTATGGCCCAAGATGATGGTTTGAATTCTTTATAAAGTTTGCTCATTATTTTGGTATTAGTCTTCGGTCTTTAGACGTTTAGTCGTTAGACTTTAAGTATTAATTTTTTGTGTTTTTCTTTAAATATTTTTGCAGGCTAGTTATCATTTTGGATAGCTCTTGCAATTTTTCACGAATTAATATATCACGATTACTATCTATAAAATTTTGTCTTTCGGCAATAGTAGCACAAACCACACATTCTTTTAATGAGTTTAGAGCTATTTGCAAGAATCTATTGAATTGAGCATCGGTATCACCAGAACCTTCAGCAATATTTAATGCAATAGAGACACTTGCTCTTTTAAACTGAGAAGTAAGATTGTAGTTTTCGGAGTTTGGAAAATTTTCACAGGTTTCATAAACTATATTTACTAAGTCTAATGCTCTTTGATATATTTTTAAATCTTCAAATTTAAACTCTGTTTTTTCCATATTTTAGTTTTTTGATTACAAACTAAATAACTAACGTCTAATGACTGATTTCAACTTCCTGCCCATCTTGAACGCTTCTTGCCCCATCTTTAATTACAGCGTTTCCAGCTTCCAAGCCTGTTAAGACTTCAATAAAATCGCCTTGCGTTTTACCAGTCGTGATAATAGCTTTTTTGGCTTTACCCGTATTGTTTTCACCAATACTATCAACCACAAAAACATATTGCTCCCCTAAACTGTTTTCCGAAATAATGTTTTGGGGAATTAGTATTGCTGCAGGATTTGTATAATCGTTAATTTTAAGTTTACTGGTTAAATTGGGTTTGATGTCACCGTCTTTATTAGGTACAGCTACTTCAACTTTAAAAGCTCTGTTGTTAGGATTGATAAAATTTCCAACTTGACGAACAGAGGTCGTAATTGTTTTGTCTAAAACGGGAAAGCTAACTTCAACTTTTTTATCTTTTGTTACATTTGGTAAATGTGTTTCCGGAACCTCTGCCTCAATGTACATATTGTCTAGGTTAACAATCCTTAACAAAGCAGGTTGTCCTGGAGCAACAACGCTTCCTTGTTCGGTAATAACATCGTCAATAATACCTGAAAAAGGAGCTTTTATAAGCGTTTTTCTTAATTGGGATTGAAGTTGTCTTACAGTGTTTTGAGCTGCTTTAAACGTGGTTTCGGCTTGTAAAAATTGAATTTCTGAGCCAATTTTTTGTTCCCAAAGTCGTTTTTGACGCTCATAAGTCGTTTTGGCTAGAGCTGCTTGTGTTTTAGCTTGGGATAGTTGCTGACTTAAACCGCCATCATCAATTTTTGCCAGGGTTTGCCCTTTGCTAACTTTTTGACCTTCTTTTACATAAACGCTTGTTAATGTTCCAGAAAACTCTGGATATAAAACAATGTTTTGTTTGGTTTTTACACTGCCCTGAATTTCTAAAAAGTGATTAAATTCTTCTTTTTCAATAGCTAAAGTGGTAATTAGGGGCAATACCTTTTTATTGTTAAGTTTATCTAATTCAGCTTCTATTTTTTCTAAATCTGTAGCTATTTGGTGCTGTTGTTTTTTTAATTCACTCCGTTTGGTTTCAATAGCAGTTTTATCTTTTGAGGCAATAATGTCTTCAACAGATTTTTTGCTGGTACCGCTACAGGAAGATAAAATAATGGTACTCAAAAGGGATATGTATATATAATGTTTCATGATTAATTATGTTTATGGGTTTAATGTTTATTAGTTTAATGCTTATGTTTTTAGTTGAGATTTGTCTAGTCCATTCAACTCTGAAATGAATTCTAAATCATATGATAATATGGGTTGGTTTAAAAGTCCTAGTGCCGAACTAAATGCGATTTCAGTAAACCTAGCTTTATCTTTCCCTGATGTTCTTCCGGTACCTTCGGCTATATTAGATACTATTGAAATAGCGCTTCTTTTCATTTGACTAGTTAATCCAAATTTCTCTTCTTCAGGAAATGTCTTGGTTATCTTATAAATCAAGGTAGATGAAATCCTAGACTTTTTCCAGACGTTTAGTTTTTCAAAAGAAAATTGTTTCATTTGGTTTGTATTTAAATGTTTTTGAATATCCGTTTTTCGTCATAATCCTGTGATATTAGCAATAACCAACCTATCGAAGAGTTTGTCCTC
>NZ_BAABCY010000015.1:0-66048 GCF_039539345.1 Snuella lapsa
CACGGTTTAAACCGAAATCAATGGCACAATGACTCCGAAATCGGTGGCACAAATCGAACTGAATTAGCCAAATCTCGGGTACCTTGTTTTTAATTCTTGGTAGATATCCTTTAGGCATTTGTTTTTCCAGAGTTGAAACATTTGTCCGTTTTCTACAGCTACATAGCCCTTGTTGGACAGCACGATTACGATGTGTCCATCTTGATTTGTTTCCATAAATGTTTGCCTGTTTCCAGGGCTTTATTGATTAATTTTTAAAGACTCTCTTTTGAAGTTTATATATAAGAGCCCCCCTACCCAAAAAATTGATGATGGGGAGGGGGTTAAATAGTATATAGTAATAGAGAGATGGAATTACTCAATAATAAATCGTTGGGATAATTTACAAGCTATCTCTATCAATGTTTTTAAAGAGTTCATCATCTTTTTCAATCAAAGGATCATACCAATCAATTTTGTCTTTTAACCAATTAAGCCATTCTTTAAGCTGGTTATTCAATTTATTTTTCTGGGTAGCGTCTTTTTCAATGACATTAATATAGTTCCTTAAGTTCATTGCTTTTTGCCATCTACTGGATTCATTAATTATTGATCTGAACTTATTTAATTCTTCGGTTCTTCTTTGTTTTTGTTCTTCTTCAATCTTTCTTTTTCTTTCGTATTCCCTATTCCAAATTTCGTTCTCTATACGTTCTTTTGTTCTGCGCTTGGCCCAAAGCTCTAAATAGGCTAATATGTTTGCCAATTTATCTTCAAGGGTTTTGGTTTTGGTGTCTTGCCATTCATGTTCTGGAAATTCATCAACTTTTAAAACAAAATTTCCTGTAGGATAATATTTGGCTGTCTTCCATTTGTGGCCAGTATCTTCCATAACCCTTCTGTCTTTTTCTCTAAGTCTTATCTTAAAGTATTCACCGTGAATAACAAATTTTGTTCCGTTGTAGTAGCTGTACTTATGATTTCTTATAACCTCAACTTTATGTCCTCTATTAACTAATAGTTTAATGAATGAATCCCAAAATAATAATGCTCTATTTACTGAGTTATCGGAAACAGATATACTCAAACGACCTTCTTCGGGGTCTTTAATTGAATAAGGCCTCTTAGAGGCTTTTACTTCCTTGTAATATCTCTTAGTGGCTAAAGTGATTTTTTCTGGCTTAGAGAGTTTCTTGGGGACTATTAGGTTTAACTTATTGTCTTTCTTTATTTCTCGTGTTAATAGAGCTAATTCAGACAACTGGGATAGGTCATCTTCACCTGGGATACTTTTAGGCAAAACAATTAGAGTTTCTTCTGTTTTTAAGTCAGGTAATGCAGTAATAACTGGCTTTTTGTTATGTTTTAGTTTCTGCCAATACCCTGTTTTAGGTAACGGAATATTTTTTTTTTTACAAAGTGATTTAAATACAGAATAGGTTACCGCATAATCCTCGAGTATTTTGGATATTGGCTTTGACCAAACTAAATCATATAGTTCCTTTCGTTTAAGTCCTTTATTATTAGACATTAAAAATGATTTCTATTTTATGTGAACGCTTGTGGAAAGTTAATTGCTAAAAAATCAAGTGGGTTTATTCCCTTACCTTCTGTTAAGCCTAATGCTTCTGGTGATACATCGTCTATAGGCCATATACTGTGAGCATTTGACAACTGAAAGAGTTTTGATTCTTTTATTTGATTTGAGAACTTTTGAAATTTACCATCTTCGTTGTTATAGGCAAACGCCAATGCACTCGCTATTAAATCTGCGCATTGAACACCAAATTCATCTGTTGAATCAACCAATTTTACAGAATTGATTTGATGAGGAAATGTCATTGTTCTATTATCGAAGCCTATTTCGATTGTTTTAGCATCGGCTTCCTGCAATTTGAGCGTTTCTTCAATATATTTATTATAATGCTCTAACTGTTTTGACTGGTCAAACCTCACTTCAATCCTCTCCTTTAAAAATTTGGACCATTTATCACTCAACACTAAAAATGTAGAAAATGTAACATCAATCGAAAATTTATCAATTGCAGTCATTACCTCATCTATGTGTTTTTTGCTTTCTATAATAGGCTTAAGAATTAACTTTTCTTCTATTTGATTATATAACTCATTTGCCAGAGTGTAAAAATTATTTATGTCTGCTTGTTCCTTTGTTCTTATCATAACTACAAAGGATTCCAAGAATATTTTAAATAATTGCTTGTTCCAATAAAAATTACCAAAATAGAATAACCAGTTAGTATAAGCAATGTGGCGACCTTGTAAGTATAGGTCATAGCCTTTATGATAAAAAACTGTTTCTACTAACAAATCTACCACATAGCCACAAGTAGCAAAGCCTTTATTAGTATAGGATAAAAAAATATGGTTTTCATTGATCCATTTACTATTGAGAAATGTTAATACTTTCTGACGACCAGCACCACTATTTTTTAAGTTTTTAAAATGTAATTCACCATCTAAATCGAAATCACTTTTTATCTCATTTTGTTGTTCAATATTATAATTTACTGACGCTAAAACAAAAACACGTTGGTCTTGATTTAACATATCTTGACCTGTATTTCCTGCTTCATCAAAGTATATTGTGTTTCCCATATAAAACTATCTTATTAAATTTTTAAAAAACCCATATTCTTCATCAATTAGTAATGAACGGTCCAAGAATGAATTAAACTCTTCGCAAGCGTTTTCAGGTATTAATGTACAACTATAGCAGGCCGCCATATTTAAACCACCTATTCCTTGACCATCTTCGGTATTATAGCATATTGGATCTGAAGCACAATCGGTAGCTCTATGGATAGCAGATTTTAATAACCTCAACGTTCTTTCTTCGGTCGCTTGAGAAACCAAGCCACCATAACTACCTTCTGCCCCTGCGATTGTATATAACAAAACTCCTTGCATTCTTGTGTCATCTACAAATAGCCTTTCATTTAATGATGTCGAAGGGTATCCACAAAGAAACTCTAACTCCTTAATTAACAAGTGGGATAAGGTATGAAGCAATAAAAATCTAATTAAATGCTCCCTACTGTTTTCTGTGTCAAATTTTTGATTTACAGAACGATAAGCATGATTTAATATGTTATTTTGTAAACGGTCTATTTTATTTTTAAATCTACTTTTTAATTCACTTGATTCTATCCATTCTTGAATTTTATCATTAGATAGACTAATAAAAACGCCTTCACCAAAGCTTTCTACTGCTGGCAAGTACTTTGTCATTCTTCGCCATTTTGAAGTATATTTTTTCTCAATCAAGCCTTGCGTAGCATCCATTTCCGTAAAAAAATCATCACTACTCAAAGGTTCCTGTCTTGTATAGCCAATTTGTACCGAAGTCATTTTTATTCTTCTTAAACCAATAAGCTGTTCAAAGCCATAATCAATTAGTGTTTTTAATTTTTCTTTCTGAAAAATCAAATTCTGACTTTCATCTTCAAACTTATCTTCTTTATGATTAACTAAAAAATTATACTCATATAGGCGATATTCCAATTCTGGAATGTATTCGTTTTTGTCTTCCTTATCCAATAACTTTTGTATCACTTCTAAAGAATACTCCTCTAATAGTGCATCAAAAATAAATTCAGCATCTTTACCTTTTTCTTTCCATTTTTCAATTTTTTCTAAATCTTTGGTTCGAATACCTTTATCCGTAGGTAAAAATATACTGGTTACCAAAATTGGGTAATACACACTATTACTGCTTCGAATAACTGGTTTGTAATACACTTTTAATTCCTTATTCTCTGTTTGGCGCTCTAAAATCTCTTCATCTGAAAACCACACTCGCTCTCTTAAACCAAACATACCAGCCAATGTAACTTGACGTCCTCTATGTTCGCAAGTATCATTCATGCATTTAATATTGATACCAGCCATGTCAGAAAACTTCTTGGACTTTATGTAGTGTAAATCTTGATTATCACAACATAGGCTTTCATAATCTAATCGAATCGATCCACTTGATGTATCTTCCTCATTGGCTTCCTTTTCTGCTTTATTCCATCTCTCCCAAGGTATTTCTTTATACCTACCTATAGGTGAAGTCATTATAAACCTTACTTGTTCTAATTCTGGTGCATATTTCTTGCCATTGCTTTTATAACACACTCCACATTTAGGTGGTGCAAAATCTTTTTTAGTTGCTCCTGTTTTCTCATTTTGCCAAATATCCCACCACTCTTTAATTTTCTTCAATCTATTGCATTTGTTACAATAAAACCATTTAGGAAAAAACTCTGCACTTACCGTATTTTCAGGTGTTTCAGGAATATCTGCTCGACTTGATGATGATACATTATCCGGTACATAAACAAAAGCTTCTAATTGCTCGAAACCATCCTTATGTGATAACCTTTGTAATAATCTTTCATCTATTACGTGAAACAGACCATTTATATTAACTACCCATTCACCATCTTTATATTCAGGTTTAAAAAAATGCCATTTATCAAAATCCTCAATCATTAAAGCTCCAAAAGGTGTTTCTATAATTGAGCCAGAACCACCATAAGCGCTCAATACTTTTCGAGTTTGAAGCTTGACATATTTATTATCAGTAGCTGTGTTATTTCTTCTTACTGCCATTTAAAAATTAGATTTTAATTGAATGAATGTATCTGTATCTATTTCCCTCATGGATTGCATCACCGTCCAATCTACATCTCCTTCAGATTTTTGGGAAGGCTTTTTTAATAAAGCTTTGTATTTCAAATCTCCCTCTGTATTTGCCCTTCTATACCAATCATCTACTACATCGTTTAACTTGTTATCAAAATATGCCAACATCTGAACGTCTTCATTAAATCTTCTCATTACAAATTCTTTGAATTCCCTTGCGTTTTCCTTTACGAATTTTGATGCATCTTTATCCTCGTTCATTTTGGTTAGCTTATTTCTTATGTAAGCTACTAAAGCAGTTGTGAGCATTTTATCAATTGTACTTTCTGTAAATGGTGTAATACTTAATGGTTCAACACATTTATAAAATGCTTGATGGAAATTAGCAAAATGTTCAAAGTATGATTTCTCTCTTGCCCTATTTGGGTCTAATAAAGCAATAGCCAATCCTTTATTTTTTCGTCCTACACGACTGGATGCCTGAATGTATTCTGCTATATTTTTTGGCATACCGTTAATAAGCATCACATTTAAACGGCTAATATCAATACCTACAGAAATCATATTTGTAGCTAATACAAAATCGACTACATCGTTAAGGTATTTATGACCTCGTTCACTTGTTATAATGTTTTTAGTATCAAACTCTTTTTCCAATTCTTTTAAAACAGATTTAATTCTGGCACTTTCCACCCTACTTGTTAGCTCTTCTGTTCTATTGGTTATGCCTAAATAATTGAATTTAAAATCGTCGTAAGGGTTAAAAAGTTGTGCTAATCTATATTGTAAAGTTGATGTAAACGTTGTTATTTCATCACCTATTTTGTTATAGATTTTACCAACATCTTTTAAACTATTGTAATAAGACACAATTGTCCAATACGGGTCTGTTCTTGTCTCCGTTTCCTTATCCCTATGCACTTCTAATCTCGCTACGAATAAATGTGCCAGTAATTGTAATTGTGTATCGATAGATGTTTTACCAGTAGGCATAAAACCTATATATCGCCTTTTACTGGTTTTACTTTCTCTTGAAAAGAAACTATCATCGTGATTAATACCTGAAGGCGGAAATACATTCACTGTCCGATTACCATATAATTTTTCAATCTGGAATTGCGTATTACGTGTTGTTGCCGTTGAGGATATAATTTTAGGACCAATACCATTTTTACTACATAATAATTCTATTGTAGATTCGAATAAGCCAGTTATTGAACCTAATGGTCCATTAAGTAAGTGCAGCTCATCCTGAATAATTAAATCAGGTGGGTATCCTTCATCAATACTTGCCTTAAAAAAGTTGTGTGCATCCTCCTGCCATGCTAACATTGCAAACTTATCTACTGTACCGAATAATAATGTAGGTGGATTTTTATATAAGTTTTCATCAACTACCTGAATTGGTAAGCTATTATGAAAATGGCATTTACTGTTTATACAATGAATATTCAAAACACTACTTCTTACCCTAAAGCCATATTTCCAATTTAGCTCACCCTTTGCATTTTTCTCTTGAGACACTAATTTTGTGCCACACCAAGGACAACTACTTATTTGAAATTCATTTTTCTTTGAAGGGTCTCCATCTTTTCCTTTTAAGGCTTCAGCTTCCATACCATACTTGTCATCCAAAAGCTTTTTAGCATCACTAATTTTATTTGGTGTTGAGGCTTGACCTACCCACAAACCAATAGTTATTGGCTCATCTTTTAATTGGTCTGTAAACTCCTTTTGTTCTCTTAAAAATTCTAATGTCGCTATTAATCGTGAAGCTCTTTCAAATTGCTGTGCTGTTAGTAATCGCAAGGTATAACGCATCATAACCGTTGTTCCACCATAATCTTTGCTTTTACTTATTCTACGGTAAGCAATTGTAAACGCTCCTACTGCTAAATAGGCTTCGGTTTTTCCTCCACCAGTAGGGAACCAAATTAAGTCTACTGTACTATTTTCTTGTCTTTTTTCGGGTATGGCAATTTCTTCAATACTTAACAACAAAAATGCTAATTGAAAAGGTCTATACTTTGGAATGAAACCCAATCCTTTTATCGCATCATAATTTTTAAAGAACTCCAAGTGATTTGCATTGATACTTTTATCTACTTCGTGCAGCTCTTTTTCATATTTCCCCAACTTACTATCATTGGCAATAATAAACTGAACAAGCATTGCCGTATTAGCCAGTTTAAACGCTTCATAAATATCCTCATTATCTAATAAATCTATGTTGTTATTTAAGCGGTTGTAATTGGCTTGTTGACGGTCGATAATACGTATAGCTATTTCCTGTTCGTTTTTAGATAATTTACTTTTTTTGTCCAATTGTTTCTCTATCCATTCTTTATAACTAACTACAAATTGTCTTAAATTGGATTTTAATTGCTCTTTGGAAACGCCCCAGATTGAGAGGTTTCGCATATCTAAACAATCATCTAATGAAGAATCTTCAAACTCATTAATAACGTCTTTAATGTCTTGCTTTGGGAGGAATGTTGTTTCAACGGTTTTGTTCTCAATATCCCAACTTACAGAACAATTGTGTCCAATGCCATAACTCTTAATATTTCTGTAGATAAACTCAATTTCTTCTGCTTCAAAATCTCTAATATCATCACCAGCTGTATATGTTGAAAGTGTATTATCCTTATACTCAATAAGCTTATCTGAATGCACTTTTATTTTTCCTTGAAATAACGATTTCAAGTTTAAATTTTCAGACCTATTGGAAAACCTATTAGCAGAATGGTCATCAGATAAGTTTACCAATTGAACCTTTATATATTTCGCCCTACTATCCTCAAATATCTTAATATTATATCCTGCCCTTGTTTGTTTAAAAATTTCATCTTCAAACTGAAAATATTCTGGTATAGGTGTTGATTTTACAACAGGAACTTTCAATTTAAAATTGTATTGTTTCCTTTTCCAAGAGCGACTTAACAACTTATCTAAATACCCTATATAATAGTAGGCTGAAAAATAACCGCCCTCTTCTGTTTGCCTTGTTAAATTTTGTGTCCTCTTAAATTCATCATACTGACCATATTCCCCATTAGCACGTTGAGGCCTTCTTTGTTCTCCTTTTAATTCTCTTTCTAAATACATAAACCCATCCTCACTATATTTTAGAATATTTCTAAAAGGTAAAGGATATGGAATACCTTCCTCAAAAAATGAATCGTAACCTGCTTTTGGTATTTTAATTTTTTGTTCTTCATTTTTAGGTTGGTGATATAAACCAAATGAAAATTCTACATCAATTTCATTAACCGATTTTTCAACTGCTACTGTTACTCCTATGTTGGTAGGAAAAAAACTGTTTGAACTTAAATTGAACTCCTCTTTCGTTGTAACTGTTTTATCGGTGACGTCTTTTTCTTCAATGTCAACTTCTTCAATTTCAGGATTTTCTTCATTTACATCTACATCATCTTCTAATCCTTCACTATTCCCATCTGCATCATCTTGTGCACTTTGAGTAGGACATACTGACTTATTTGGAAACAAAACACCACTAAAATATCGTGGAAGTGGATAATCGGAAATTATTTCTTCTTCATCAGGCAAACCCCAAGTATCTGAACCTGGACCAATCATTCCCCGGTTAATCCGATTTTGAAAAATTTGTCTTGCTTTGTAATCTATTTCATCCGTTGGATTCTTCATCGTCTGTGATTTTTATACTTTGTATCTTTTTAATTGGTGCTGCATTATGAATAAAGGATTGAATTTCATCTTCATTGAATTTAGATAAAATTCGACCTTTATATAGGCCTCTTGATTTTACATAGTCCATAACATCATCACTCAAATCTCTTCCCAAAGAAATCATTACACCTCTGTAAAAACTCCTTACTTTAAGAACTTGATCAAAGTTTTGATTTAACACTTCACTATTTATTAAAGTTTTAATTGCCATTATGTTTTTTGAATCGTTAGGAAACCGCTCCTTATCCCATTCATCCAACCATTTATTTACAGTAATTTGATTAGATATAGTAGCTCCTTTGGTTTTTAAATCCTCTAATAAATCTGAAGTATCATAATATTTATTACTCATTACTTTAGAAGAAAAATAACTACGAAGTTCTGTTTTCCAGAGTTGAGAGAGTTCAATAATTTCAGCAAAACGCCCATTACTATCTTCTCCTGCTGCTATTTCAAACAATTTTTCTTTTGAAAGGTTATTGTAAATTCTAACTGTGTCTCCAACTACTAAATTGTAAGTTTTTGTTTTAATCCAATTTTCTCCTTTTAGCATTAAAACAGTTTTTGAACCATCTATTACAATAGGGGTTGCTTGGTCTTCAAAATACACCTGATAGTTTACCTGACCTTGAGACTCATATTCATAATCATACGATTTTCTATCCTGCCTATCGTATAACTCATCCATTATTTCTTCAAGAGATTTAGGTATTTCAATCTTATTCACAGGAATTTCAAATTTAATTCCAGATAATTTTTTTCTGTCTTTAGATTTGTATTCATTTAGTAGATTGTTCTTCCTATTCGATTTGAATAACTCAATTATCTCTGCTTCTTCAGGATATGCCAAAAAGTTGAAATTATGCTTTGTATTAGCTGCTGTTTCAATAAGTTCTCCTTGATTCATTCCCTTACCAAACAAACTCAATACAAAAACGTTTTTACTTTCTTCAAACTTATGCTGAAAGGTCATAAACTCCTTAAATGAACAGATTGTACCGAATTTGGTTTGAAGCTCTTCTTTCCAATTATCGACGAGTTTTTCTGGCACAATCAATACTTTCACAAAGTTGAGTTGTTCCAAGAATTTGAGTTTCTCATTATTGAAACAATTAAAGATGTTTTGAATTAATCGATTTACATATTCCAAAACCTCATATGGTTCTAAATTTTGGTTATAAAACTCTTCATAGATTGTTTCGTTAGTAACTTTACCAATAAGATGTTTTACATATTCCAACTGCGTAAGGTTTCTACTGTTTTCTTGTTTAGCTAAAACCAAAGCATATAAGAACTTACGCAGACCTTTAATATTTTTAAGCGAAATACCGTGTTGTTTTTCCAATTTAGACAAGTAGTCAATAAAACTCTTTAAGGCTTGCTCAAAAGGTTGGTCTTGTATGTTGGCTACCGTAATTTCCCCATAAGGGTGTTTCATTAAATAAGCAAATTCAGGATAGGTCCAATTCCATTTTAAAAATTGGCCTGCTTTATCTTGTAATTCTTCGCTACCCAAAATGATGCAATTCTTGATAACTCCTTCTCTAACCGCTCTTTTTATATTGGTACCATGTTCTTCTTTATATTTATTTTTGCCAATTACAACCAATGTTTCAATTTCAATACCTTTATCCAGGACATATTCTTCCAATGTTTCAAAATCAGGAACGCAGTAAATCATAGGTTCTATTGGTAAGTCCTTCCAATATTCTTTTCCTTTGGCTGTAATCCACCTCATTGGAATGGATTTTTTTATATCAGCTTTTAGATAATTCTGGTTTTTTATTTCTTTTTCAAATTCTTTTTTAACAAGTACGATTGCAGACTTATACTTGAATTTTGAAGGTACTTCTGATTCTATTGAAAATAGCGTATTGTAAAACTCTTTGTACTCTTTAAGCCCTGTTTTCACTTTTCTACTTGAAAGACCTGTAGTAACTACAGAATATTCTTTAATGTTGCAATGATTAACTAATTTTTTATACTCTTGATTTTTTTTACCACCAAAGACCCAATAACCCACATCTGTTTTGCTAATAATTTTGAATTTTTGTCTATTCTTTTGGATAATGTCGCCTTTTTGAAATGACATTTCACTATCACAATAATTCTTAAAAAACATTGATATAGCTACAGAAAGTACGGTTGGAAATTTTGAGAGTGATGGTAATTCTTTATTAAAGGAACCTATAAATAAATTATCTCCACTATCTAAAGATTCCTCTATTAATGCAAAATTCAACCATTGAAAATCATTAAACTTCAAATGATTAAAGCTGTATTGATCAAAGAACTTCTTCCTTGTTTTATATTTAAACTCCTTTAGATATTGATGGATTTCATTCATTGTCTTTTATAAAAACCAATAATTTATATGAAGACTTACAGGATCGGGAAATGTTCTCTATACCTGCTAACGAAAGATAAATGGTAGGCGTACTACTTGGCCATTTAAAATTGAGTATGTTGGTTTTTAAGTGTTCTTGCATAGATATTGAGGTGTTTTTGTATTTACATATAAAATTAGATTTGTTAAATTTTAGATTCGATTTTTGATTTAATCTCCATAAGCTCGTTTAAGCTCTCGTTATCAGGACAGAAATAATTATTGTATTGCTTTTTAATATCTCCAGCATATTGGGTGCTATACTCCTCTACCTCCCATATTTTTTTTCTTATTGTTGACGCCACTCCTATAATGTCTCTACTTCCCATATCATCATATCCTTCATTGCTTCTAATATCCATTGCCGTTTTGATGAACGGGAATAAAAGGTTGTCAGCTATATACCTAAAGTCAGGCACATCTCCTTTTTCCTTTACTTCCTCCAAATATGCATAATGCGCTGGTGTATATTCATTTACCAAATGTGACCAAGAATGTTTTAAATAATCTTCTTGACCATATTTATCTCTATAATCATCTACTAATCTTGCAATAGCATTTAACATGTTGTGCATATCTACAGCTATGCCTTTCATAGTTTTTACCTTATCGTTGATGTGTGATTCATACTTCCTTTTTAAATCTTTGAAAGCTTCATTATAGAATTCTGCTAATTCATATAGGTTAATAAAGAGCTTTTGCCAGTCTTCTGAAGTATTACCAAAAAAGTGCTGAAATGCCTTGAAATTGGATAGTACATCCATTTCAATAACTCTCTCAAAATTTTTATTAACATTAAAATAAATGGTATTCATTGCTGCCGGATGATCTTGTTCTGCTTTATAGAACACTTCCATTCTATTACCATGAGCAACTATATCTTTATTTAGGGTTGTTAAGTAGTTTATTAATAATAACAAACGGTCTCTTAAATCCTGAACCTTTTCTTCTGCTGCCTCTTGTTTTTCAATAAGAATTTGCTCTCTTTGTTCGTAGACTTGATACAACACAAAGAGGATAGATAAAAACGCCAATACTCCACCTATGAGTGCTCCATAAGCCGAAATGATATGGTCACGGGTGTTGAAATCCATATCAAAAAACTTCCAATTATCTGTTTCATAAATGGCCTGGGCTGTTATAAACACAATAAGTGCAATGGTTGCCCAAAACACCCATTTTATTATTTTTTTATATAACCGTAATGACTTCATACGAGTTATTTTTTTGTTTTGTTATCTTTTGGTTTTAGCGAATTAGACGGTTTAGAAGTAGTTCTTCCTAAATCAATTTTCACTGTTTTGGTTTTGCTTGAATTGTTTTGCTTTGCCATAATTACATTATTTAGAAGGTGATTGTTTTGGTCTTACTGGTGGTTTGGGGGTTGTACGTCCTTTATTACCTCCATGTCGAGGTTCAGATGGTTTTTGACTTGGTTTTGGTCTTGGATTGTGTTGTTTAGCCATTATTGATATGCGTTAACGATTGTATAAATTAATATTGAAATGATTCCTAAACCTAAAAGGATTATGGATGATAAATTCAATTGAGAGATGATTCTATTTCGGTTGTCAATTCTGTTTATTAAATTGTCGTATTCTATTTCATCGTCTATATCTTGAATTGTTTGTTCATTGTATTTACTTGACAAAAAATGTGATAGTAAGTTTATAAATAGTGTAAATGCCAATAACACCCAGCCTAATGCTATTACCCAAATAACAATAGACTCTTCCAAAGGACTTATTTTATCAATAAACGTGATAGTTAACCCAAGTGCGCCTGATGCGATGAAAGTTATATACTTTTCAAAGTCATCATCACTTTTACTTTTTTGCTCTAATACGGATAGACGATATTCTTTCCATTCTTCTATTTCCTTTTTTGACTTGCCCATATTTAACTGTTTTCAACAATTTCTCGTTCTTCTTGTGTTAAGCCATATAAATAATAGATCAATTCATCTATAGCTTTTTCTTTTTGGGTGATTTGGGTTTGTAACTCTTGGGCTTTTTTCTTGTTGTCCTCAAACAATTCCAGCCACTCAAACTCATCTTTTTTGGATAGTGGTGTACCTACAGCTTTTTTAATGATTTTGTTGAGTTCTTTTATAAAGTCTGCAAAGTTTAACTCGTGCCAGTTTTCGAGTTTTCGCGGAATATTGTTTAATGAAAAGCTATGATTAAAGAATGTTTTGAATTTATCAACCGTAGTAATTAGTTTCGACTTTGCTGATAATAAATCATCCACTAAAAGTTTTGCCTTATGTTGAACAACCGATTTGGTTATTTTAATAGGAAGCTTTTTAAATTCTGCAACTCTTATTTTTGGAAACAAAGTATCGAACTCATTATTTGAATAACGAAAATAGAATGACATTAATTTTGAATTTAAAATACTAATTATGTATTCAATAATGAAGTTTGATTGAGTCTCATCGTCTATTCGGGCGATATACAAACTACGGTCAATAATGAATTGCTCTCTAATCAAAGTACTAACCAGTGTCTTTCCTAATATTTCTCTAAAAACAATTCTTGGACCTTTAAAATATTTCTCCTGACGCGGTGCAGCTAACCACTCTCCATAACTTATGTAATGTTCTTCATCCCAATTATAATTATAGGTACTAACGTGTTTTCCTTTTAATTCTGGAACAAATGATTCATCTTTCTTGTAGTTTGAGTGGTAAGCTCTATTTTTAATTACTTCAGCACTTTGACCGGTGTACTTATCATAAGGATTTACACCTCTTGTAACATCCATAATTTCTCCAACAGAAATAGCTTCGCTTCTAACTTTTTGAATAATTGGCAAAATAGATTCGCTTATTTCAACATCAAATATGTATCCCTCATTATTTAAGAATCTATCCTGCTTTATTTCGTGTTTCAAAAATGTTTGTTTTTCAGCAATCTCAACAATATCTATCTTCCCAATAGTATTAATGTTCTTTTGAGCAACAAACACCAAGGTATCCACAGAAGCATCAGGAAATACATTATCTAAATTTGGAATTATAACTGTAAAATGAAGATTATTTAGCACATACTTTCTACAATCAGACATTTTAAGATTTTTCAACCAAGAATTTGGAACTATATAGCTTATGGCTCCATTATTAGTCAAAATTTCAGTTCCTTTTTCCATGAACGATACATATAGGTCAATTTGATATTGGGCAGTTTGAAAATGTTTGTTAATATATTTTTTTGTACCGTCGTCAAGAGACCTTGCAACATAGGGTGGATTCCCAATCACTACATCAAAGCCACCGTTTGCAAATATTTGGGGAAACTGTTCCTGCCAATTAAAGGCTTTATCGCCCGCTACGGTTTTGCTGTCAATTAATGAGTTGCCACATTTAATATTACTGCTTAAATCGCTTAACTTACGGCGTGGTTGTGCGGTACGCAACCACAGCGATAGTTTGGCAATCTCCACCGATTCTTCGTTGAGGTCCACCCCATAAATATTGTTTTCTAAAATGGTGTTTTCTATATCGCTTAATATTAAGCCACCACCCAATACTTTAGCTTTTAGCTCATCAATGTAACGGTGTTCTTTAATGAGAAAATCCAAGGCTTGGTTTAAAAATGCTCCAGAGCCACAAGCAGGGTCGCAAATAGTTATTTGCAGTAACCACTCTCTGTAGTTATCTAAAACCTCTAATAGTTGCTTTTTGGTGTTTTGGTGTGTGCCTTTCTTTACCTCAAAATAGGCTTCTTCCTTAAAGCCTAATGTTTCTTTTTTCTCTTGGCACAATTTGCCTACCGTATTTTCTACTATGTATTTTGTAATGTATTTGGGCGTGTAGAATACGCCATCTTTTTTACGTTTACTTTTTTGCTTATCGAACTCACCCCCTTCAATTTCGGCATTTACACTTTCAATCTCGTTAAGTGAGTTTTCAAAGATGTGCCCTAAAATATTGACATCCACCTGACTGCTAAAATCGTATTTAGCGAGTTTATAGGTATGTTTGTACAACAACTCATCATCTATTTCCAAATTATCGAGAATAGTATCTGGTTTAAACAAACCACCATTGTAGGCATATATTTCGGCTCTTGAGGTTGTGCCTTTTCTGCCTTGGTCGAGAAAGTGAAAATATTGTTTAAACAAGCCGTATAATGGGCGTTCATCACCAAAATCGATATCGGCTTTCCATTTGTCCAGAATTTGGATGGTTGAGTTTGGTGGTAGCAAGTTTCTATCTTCAGCAAAGAAAATGAACAGAAAACGGTCTATGAGCTTCTGTGATTTTTTGAACAGGGATAGTTTGACGTTTTTTTCGAGTGCTTTTAGTTCGTTACTATCGTCCTCATTATGAGATTGCGGCGCTTCGCTCGCAATGACATTTTGTTTTAAACGTTTGGCATTTCGTTTTACGAGGTCTCTAAAGAGTTCGCGCTTGAATACGGAATAGTCGTTATAAAACTGTTTGGTAATCTTGTCTTCCTCTACCAAAGAGGCTTCTTTAATGGTTAGCGGTACATGGTTAAGAATGTTGTCTTTTTGTAAGCATAAATACATTAAAGCAAATTCTTCTGGTGCTAACTGAAATAGGTTAAATTCCAAAAACTCGGTAGCATCATTAATGTAAAATCGTAACTTCTCAAAATTGGATGTGATTACATAGACACAGCCTTTTTGGTTGGCTTTATAGTCGAACGCTTGTTTACGAATGCTTTCTAAATCTTTGGTATTTGTCCCTTTGAGCTCAATAACACCAATGGCTTTTGCTTCCTTTAAAATGGCACCATCTGCCTTACCGGCTCCTTTTTGGTTTTTAAACTCGGTTGTAATATTAAAATCAGGTTTTGGATTTAGGGTGTAATCCAAGACGTTTACAAACAACTCGTCCAGAAACTTTGCCTGATATTGTTCTTCTTTAGAGTTTTTGATATTCTCCTGAATGGTAGCATTATGAAAATACTTGGTGTATTTTTTATAGGCACGTTCTACAATGGTTACATCTTGTTGGGCCAAATATGTTTTTAATACTGATGTTTGAAATAATGGCATATGTTGCTAAAAACCTCATCAGGTTTAATTTTTAAAATAATTCTATAATGAGCTATTAATAATTAGTTTGAGAGAGAGTTTAAAGTTAATAAAGTTATTGCAAACACCACCACCATAGTTGTTTTTTCTTACTATTGTAATTCTAATTTTTACCAATTCTTATTTAAATGTCACTTTCATCTAAGAAACTGAATTTCCTAATAGATGCTATAAATTAGATTGTCTAAATAATTAATATCATAAAAGCTAGCAATTTATTTAACTTTCTTGTGCAACGAAATATTTTGCTTGCTTTTAATTTCCCTTTAGGGTGGTTATACACATAAAAAAAGTTTGTAGGACCACTTACTATAGGACCCCTGATAAAAACTGACATGTTATAAAACCAGACATTAAAACGTTAATGATACTTTATTTAGTAGCAGATTTTTTAGTTCTCAAATTTTAAATTTCCAACCTCAATCTCATCTTCTTCCTTGTCCAACCTTACAATAATAGTTTCCTTTTGTTCATTAGGTTTGGCGTAATTCGTAAATAAGGTTACTTTTAAAACTGTTGGTCCAGATATTTTCTGAACATTATCCGAAAAATAATCTACCATAACTTTGTAATTACCCCTTATTGCATTTTTAAGTATAAAGGATTCTGGACCATAGCCTTCGGTTAAATCTTCAGACATTCTTCCTCCAATTTTAGTTTTAGAGTGACTGAAGTATGCTTTTTCGTTATTAGGGTCAATCACCCATAAATCAATATCGGTATCGTTATGATTCCAATCAATAACCACTCTCAGATCCAATGGCATTTTAGAAAATCGCTGCTGTTGCTCATCACTCAATTTAAGCTCATCCCCATATTTGGATACCAGTCGGGTTAATTCCATAAATGCGATATGCTCTATGCCATAGAAGCGCTCATCTTCATCCTTCTCCAATAAATCCCCATTGTAGATTTTATATAGCAAGTCAAAGCTTTTTCGGATGTCTCCCGTATGTTCATATGCTAAAGCCAAGTCTCTATAAGATTGTGGCTCTTCTGGCCTTAAATCAAGAACTTTTTCATACACAAACACAGCTAAGCCATATTGTTTAAAGTATTCCAATTTATATGCCAATGCACGCATCAATTCATGATTATGAAGTTCGACCTCAACAAGGTTACTTAAAACCCTAATGGCTAATTCAGGAGCATTTCTTTGATCAAAGAAATCTGAAACATCGAGAAAAAAGGAAGGACTGTTGGCATATTTAATTCGTATATTCAAATAGGATTTGTATGCTGCTTCGATTGTCGATTCTCTATTCAAAATAGGAATATAGGGTGTATCTGGATTCCATGGTTTTAGTTCTATCTTTTCAGATATTTCTTCATTCAATTTATCAATAGCTTCTTGGTTTTTTTCTTTACCATCCTTAGTTACTATGATAATTAAACCATTACTGGCTCTTGAACCGTATAGAGAGGAGGCTGCTTCATTTTTTAATGTTTGAAGGGATTCTATATCTTCTGCTTTTAAGTTTGTTAAAGGATTCGTTTCTGAAACTACGCCATCCACAATATAAAGTGGAGAATTATTGGCTATAGATGCATTACCTCTTATTGCAGTTTCAGAATCGTTGGATTCTTCTGTTACCTGTACTCCAGAAACATGCCCAGCTAAAGATTGAGCAACTACAGTTGTAACAGAAGCTGTTACAGAGGCTCTTTTTTGAACGCCATAACCGACAACCACAACCTCATCCAGTGTCGAACTATCTTCTTCTAATTTGATGTTTATATTAGAATTTTCAGCAGTAATATTTTTTACTATATAACCAATATATGAAATCTCTAATTCCTCATTTTCTTCTGCGTTAATGATAAAATTACCATCAAAGTCTGTTTGGGTTCCCCGTGAAGTTCCTTTAACATAAATATTCGTTCCTGCTAATGGTATTCCTGAAGCGTCAAGCACTTGACCTCGAACCACTCGTTTTGTGGAGTCAACAAAAGTTCGATCTCTTTCTTGGTTTATTGGAGATGTGTTTTGCGAGCGAGAAGTTTCACTTACATCGATATTGTCGGTGTTGGTATTTCTCTCTTGTTGGTTTTGTGTTGTTTTTTTATTTTCACTAATCTTTAGCGGAAATTTAGTAGCATACCACTTTTTAATATCCTCATAATCACCAAACAAATCGGTTCTTCTTTCTTGTATTTCTTCTTCGTTTTCAGCTTTAAGGTCGTCTAAATCTTTGATTCGTTGTTTATACTCCTGTTTAAGTTCCTGTGGTGGTTCTATACGGTAACGCACATAATCTTCCAATCTATCCAATATAAGCATTGATGTATAATCTGAAATAAGATGATGCTGTTTTGAATGCTCAATTATAAGCTCTCTATTTTGTTTTTTATCACGATTTAGGTCTTTAAGCTTTTGTTTGGCCCACAGACGTTTTACCAATTTGGAACTTTCAGAAGCCCCAATAACAATTGGAATCCTCTGTGTGACTTTTCCACCATATCCAAATAAAAGTTCTATTTCCGTGTCTTTTGAAAACCTCCCTGTAATTGAGAAATCATTAGTAATATTGGTGTTTGTATTTGGGTAAACTTCTGTGACAGAAGTATTATTTGCTATTCCTAAAAATTGGAAGGTTTCATGTTTTAAAAGTTGAAGTGCATCTTGGTGTTGAAGTCGAATTAGATTAATATAGTTGCCTCCAGAATTAGTGGCAATGGTGCTGAGGTTACTGTGATTAGCAGAGACAATAGAATTAATCGTGTAAACCGGATTTTTATACTCTTTTGAGTAGATTCCTAAATTCGACAAGCAGTCTGAAAACAAAAGTGCTTCATCTGTATTCAGGTTTAAATTTTCAAAAAGGTTAAACGAAGTGCCGCCATCATAAGTAATAGTTTTGATATACTCCTTTAAACCTCTCCATTTTCCATTTCTAATTTTAAATATAGTATTGGAATGAACTGCATTACTGAAATTTATAAAGGTTATATCTATATCCTCCAAATAGTTGATGTAATTCCCCAATAGTTTTAATTCTTCTTCTAAATTTCGATTGCGCATGGAATAGGAAGCGTCCCAAAGAATAGTCACATTTTTTGGTTTTCCTTTTAATTTTAAATCAGGATTCAGGGTTTTGTTGATATAGAAATAGTCACTATAAGTTAGTATGTTTTCATGGCCAAACTTGTTTTGGATTTGAACAATTATCGGTTTATTCGGAATGCATCTTTTGTCCTCAAAATATGCCCTATACATATCCCCCTTTTTTCTGAAAAAGAAATTATTATAATCTATGTTTTCGATTGTCGGAGTTCTATTGGTATATGCTTCAATGGTCATTGAAAACTGATCAATAGTCTCATTAAAACTTAAAGGCAGCTCATAAATGAGTCTTTCACCAGAAGTGAATAATTCTTGTTCATAAGTGATTACAATATGCTTATATGATTTAGGCAGAATGGGATACACCCTGGCTTTATAATTATTGCCTTCTGTTTTTTCTAATAGCCCCGGATCTATATTTTGTCTCACTGTACTTTCATAGGCTACTCTTGCTAATTCTTTTTCAACTATTACGGCCTCACGTAGTTTTCCATTGACATCCATGGCAAAACGTGATACAGCTTGACCTTCCCCCAATGGAAATACTAATTCACCTTCTAATGTTCTATCCAATCCATTATAAAAGCTCATGTCATAGGTAGTAGTTGCAGAGTTTCCCGTGATGTTTACACTAATCTTCAACTGAGAAAGTTTTAGATTACTGGAATCATTTAAAATAACCTTTGGAGATTGTTGGGAAAATGCTAATGTAATCGTAAAAACAAATAAGAAGTGGATAATTAGTTTCATGGTCATGTTAATTTATTGAATTAAATCCCTATAATTTTCCACTGATAAAAAGGACAATGAGCAAAGAGACCTTTTGATAGGGTAATATTTTTCCATAGTCTTTATCAACATCATCCAGCATAAAGTTTCGAAACCAGGTGTTAAGGGCTTTTATAAATTCTATCATTGGTTAAGATTTTCTGGTAATTTATATACAATGTTCAGGAATAATGGCGGCTGCATTTCGATTGTGTTGTAGTGCATTTTTTATTTTAATTCAGTTTTAGTTTTTCCGTTTATTGTCAAGTATTTAACTTTTTTTAAATCTTCAAATTCCATAATCCTGAGTTTGTATGTTAATTCAAATGGACAGGTACAAGAACAATACATACCATAATTATGAAAAATTAAATCCAAAGTATTACCATTTTCAACACTTATATCAGCGAGGAAATCTTGGCAACAATTAGTGTAAGCAAGTATTGTTATATTCCATTCCTCTTTACTTTTTCCAATTCTAATGACTTTGTTTGGTTGGGGCATTTCACTTTCTCGACAGCCCTTAACATTAAAACTCTCAAAGAAAATCCCATAGCCTTTTGCTCCTTGTTGATTGGAGGTTTGGGTTAAAATATCATTCCCGATTAAAATATTGCGTGCATTGGGAGTTTCAAATACTATTGTGTCGGTCTTGTAAACTGCCTTCTCAGGATAATGCTTTATATTCTTCCGTATAAAGACCGTATCGTTTTGTCCGAAACAAGTTATTGATAAAAGTAAAAGAGTTAGTTTTAAATATCTCATTTTTCTAAAGCATAAAAACGGAACTGTCAGTTACAGAGTTATATACTAATTTTCGGTTTAGAAATGCCATTACATTTTTCATTTGAGGAATTTAGTGGTAATGTTCAAAGTGTAATTTACAAGTTTAATTCATAGAGTTAAATCTTCTGTAAAATAATATTCAGTCCAAGAATTCACTGTGTACTAATATAATGAATATGTAATATAATTCTTCTTTAATTTGAAATTATTTACCTTTATTGTTACTATTAGAAATAAGCATTACATTTTAAATGCCTTCATTAGCAAAACTATTATAGCCTTCTTTAGTTGTTATCAAACTGTCTAAATAGTTTGACTCATGAAATTCAGCTATTTTCTTAATTTTTTAATAGATAACCAAAATTAACGGTTTTTTAAGACGTAATTTAAAATAAAAAGCAGACCTTCGAACTTATTTAATTTGTGAGAAAAATATGTTAAATAAAGAATTAATTCCTACTACAAGAATACAAGAAAACATTAAGCGTACAATAACTGAATTAAAAAACACCAAACTTGAATATGTTGAAGTTAAGCTCAAAAAACAAAAGGAGGTAACGGATCTAAAAAAATCCATAAACAATCTTACACATAAAAAGAAAAATTGTGAACTCGAAAAAGCAAAACGGGCCAAACTACGCCTAGAATTGATTGATATAGAGAATCATATAAATGAAATTAATCTTAAGATTGAAGCCAAAAGAATACTGCTAAACCCTGAAAATAATTTATTAAAACAGATTTCAATTATGAAAGATAATTATAAAAGCTTTTCAAAAGACGAACGACGTATTCCAAATTTAAGGGCAATGGCTTATGAGGTGTCAAAAGAATTAGACGAGATTATAAAACACGTATCAGCCGTTTATTAGTGTACCCAATACTTAAAACTAAACCACTATGGACTGAAAGTCCATAGGTTTGTTACACATATGAGTTGTTCGATTATATAAAACTCACAATAGCTGAGCCATTTCTTGATATTTAAACCTTCCATTTTATGCAATTCAAGAACCTGTTTACAAACTGGAGGTGACGCAGTTATTATTTTACTTAGTCTTTTGGAACGCATTTTAGGAAGAGTCGTTGCTTCCTAAGTATCCTCTATAAAACAAGTGCAAAGGTTAAAATTAAAAAATCACTAAGTTTACTTGAGCGGCCTTTTTGTTTTTAGAATAGTCCCTCAGATTCACTGTTCTTCTTTTTTGACTCTACAACTTTTAAATTGACCATAAATTTCTAAGGAAACACCTTAACAAATTCAAGGCGTTTCCCTCACACTGTTTCGTACAAACCTAATAGATTAGCCCCGTTTGCTAAAATCCAGCAAATAGCACATTATAAATCGTTATTGTTATGATTCAACCGTTAAATGTTCTCATCATAGAAAATTACCCCATTATCATTGAAGCTTATAAAATGGCTCTAAACCAAACTGCTTCAGGAAACAACACATTCGAATTTAATATAGATATTGCTCATGATTATATTGCTGCCGACATAAAAATTAATGAAACATTACAGGAAGCTCCTTATGATATGGTTCTATTAGACTACAATTTACATAGTACCAATAGACCCGAAATACCATCGGGGATTGACCTGGGAATTAAAATAAAACAACTAAATCCTCGTACAAAATTCATCATTTTAACATCTGAAGATGATGACCGAAAACTTTACAACAACATTAAAATGCTAAAACCTCATGGTTTTTTAATTAAAAATGACTTTTTGTATGAAGATTTAATACAGGCTTTAACGAATGTACTTCATGGTATGCATTACTACAGCAACATCGTTAGCAATATTTTAAGAAATTATAAGTCTGACCAAATTATATTAGATATGGTAGATAATAACGCTTTTAATGATTTGCTTACTGAAGCAGAAATAAAGCTTTTATAATATAATTCTACTTCTTTCTAAAATCATTTTGTTAATATAACAATAACTCACGCACAGCTTCCAAACCATTTATATATATAACAAAAGCAATGTGAAAACACATTGCTTTTGTTATATTCAAAACTAGGTTAATTATTTTAAACGTGAACCTCAGCTTCCTTAGCTGCCAAATACCGTTCTGCATCCAATGCTGCCATACAACCGGTACCTGCTGCCGTCACTGCCTGGCGGTACACGTGGTCGGCCGCATCGCCCGATACAAAAACACCCTCTACATTGGTCCTAGAGGTACCTGGTACATTAATAATATAGCCCGTTTCATCCAGTTCCAAATAGTCCTTAAAGATATCGGTGTTGGGCTTATGCCCTATAGCAACGAAAAAGCCTGTGGCGGGTATCTCGCTAACAGCTCCTGTGACATTGTTCTTTACGCGAACGCCCGTTACCACCTGACCGTCACCTAAAACCTCATCGGTATTGGTGTTGAAAAGGATATCGATGTTCTCGGTGTTCCTTACCCTGGCCTCCATGATCTTGGAGGCTCTAAACTCGTCCCTGCGGACAAGCATGGTCACCTTCTTACATAGCTTCGAGAGGTAGTGCGCCTCTTCGCATGCCGAATCGCCTGCCCCTACGATCACCACTTCCTGGTTGCGGTAGAAAAAACCGTCGCACACCGCACAGGCCGAAACACCGCCGCCCAACTTCAAATACTTTTGCTCGGATTCCAACCCAAGGTACTTGGCCGAGGCCCCGGTAGAAATGATAACCGTATCACAATGGATCTCCTTGGTGTCGTTTACCCATACCTTATGGACGGGGCCTGAAAAGTCTACCTTTGTCACCCAGCCGTCTCGCACGTCGGTATCGAAGCGCTCCGCCTGCTTTTGCAGCTCAAGCATCATCTCCGGACCGGTAACGCCATCGGGGTAACCGGGAAAGTTCTCTACCTCGTTCGTTGTTGTTAATTGGCCTCCCGGTTGGGTGCCCTGGTACAGTACAGGCGACATATTGGCCCGTGCCGCATAGATCGCAGCGGTATAGCCCGCTGGTCCCGAACCTATGATTAAGCATTTTACATGTTCTATTGTTTCTGACATAACCTTTAAATATTATAAGTTAAACCATGTTTTAGTAATTTCCTTTTCTACTACTTTGTTACCTTTATGGATAAATTCATTTTTCGATGCATTATATTCATAATCTGCCTCCCAAACCTTTATGTTTTTGGCCACCTGTTTAATCGCATTACATATAAAATCAATTTCATCGTTGGTCATCGTTGGATGGATCGACATACGTATCCATCCCGGTCTTTCAATCAGGCATCCTTCTAAAATCTTTTGTTCAATGGCTTTTGATTTTGGTAAATCAACGTTGAGCAAGAAGTGTCCATAAGTACCAGCACAAGAACATCCACCCCTGGTTTGAACCCCAAAACGATCGTTCAATAACTTTACGACCAAATTATAATGTGCATCGTCAATATAGAATGAAAACACACCTAAACGATCTATCTGCTTTTCTGCAAGAATATGCAAGTTCTTAATCTTAGAAAGTGCTTTAAATATGCGCTTGTTCAATTCATGTTCACGATCTAAAATTTGCTTTACGCCCATTTGCTCTTTTAAACGAACGGCCAATGCAATACGAATGGCCTGCAAAAACCCTGGAGTACCACCGTCCTCACGGGTTTCGATATCATCTATATAATCATGGTCTCCCCATGGATTCGTATAGGACACTGTACCACCTCCTGGGTTATCGGGAACCATGTTCTTATATAGTTTCTTATTAAAGATAAGTACACCCGATGCTCCTGGACCTCCTAAAAATTTATGTGGTGAAAAAGTAATAGCATCCAAATATTCCTCATCATTTTCAGGATGCATATCTATTGTAACATAGGGAGCCGAACAGGCAAAATCAACAAAACACAACCCATTATATTTATGTACTAGTCCAGCAATCTTATGATAATCAGTTTTTATTCCTGTAACATTAGAACAGGCCGTTACCGAAGCTATTTTTATTGGACAATCGGCATGCTTTTGCAACAAAGCTTCAAAGCTTTTCAAACAAATAAGGCCTTCACTATTGCAAGGAATCACTTCTACCCTAGCTATTGTTTCCAACCATGAGGTTTGATTGGAATGGTGTTCCATATGAGAAATAAACACAATAGGACGTAATGTTTCAGGTACCTGAGTATAATCTTTGAGGTTCTCGGACACCTTTAAACCTAAAATACGTTGAAACTTATTAATTGCACCTGTCATTCCTGTTCCAACTGTAATCAACACATCATCCCCAGAGGCATTAACGTGTTTTTTAATAATATTTCTTGCGTCATGGTAAGCCATGGTCATGGCCGATCCCGTAATTGAGGTCTCGGTATGGGTATTTGCTACATATGGTCCTATCTCATGATGCAATTTGTCTTCTATTTGCTTATAAAGCCTGCCACTAGCTGTCCAATCGGAATAAATTATTTTTTGTTTACCATAAGGGGAAGTAAACTCTTGGTCAATTCCAACAATGTTATCTCTAAATGGTTTAAAATAGGATTCCAGATTTGAACTTTTAGTTTTTTTGAAAACGTTTTTAAGAGTATTGAGTGCATTCATAGTTTAAAAATTAACAAAGAATCACTTTAATACTTTTAAGGTATAAATTGTATTAAAGCAATTCTTTTCACTAAAACAATCAACTAAAACTATTTATCGTTTATATCTTTAGTTCAGTAAACAGATCTGTTAGTCGTTTATCTGAAGGCCTTGGAGCATCGGCAGACACAATGTTACCATCGGGACCAATTAAAATAAATCGGGGAATCCCTTTTATCTTATAATCTTGTACAAACTTAGATCTCCAGTCATTATCTGCTAACAATTGGGTACCTCCAAGTTCTTTATCGGCAATCATGGTTTTCCATTTTTCCCTATCAGCCTGTTTGTCTATGGAGATACTAACAAACTCAATATTCTTACCATGGTATTTTTCCTCCACTTCTTTTAAAAATGGAATTTCTCTTTTGCAAGGCCCGCACCACGTTGCCCACACATCAACATAAAGGTATTTTCCTTTTAAATCATCAAACGATGTTGTTCCTCCTGCATTATTTTCATAATCGGAGAATTTAGGCGATGGCATACCTGCTGCCAATACCGTTTTTGTATACTGCTTGTCTTCGTAATTTGTAACTACATATTTCTTAAGACCATCAATTTGTTTGCTTTGACCTGCTACAAACGTTGAATCCAAATTCTTTGTAGATTCCAATAAAACTGTCATCGATTCAAAAACGGCATTCGTCTCTTTTTCAAAATCGGACTTTTCTAAATCGTACAGATCAAAATTATAAAGTACTTTTTCTTGTAACAGAGCTTTTTGCGCCAGATAATTGTTGACGGCTTCTCCAATACCGGAATAAGTGATCGTTTCATCAAATTGTTTGGTATCTAATGTTAATTTAATGTCAAATCCATTTTCTAAAAATATGGTTGTAGATTCCTTACCATCAAATAAGTTATAGGTACCTTTTTCAATTTTTAAAGTATCTGAGAAAGTGCCATCGGCCTTAACATCTATTTTCTTTTGATACGTTCTGGAACGCACCAATAAGGAATCTGAATTTTTATCGGTTATAGTTCCTGATAAGGTTACATAATCTTTTGGCGCTTGTTCTTTACAAGCTACAAATGCCAAAGCTATTGCAGCAACATACAGTGTTTTTTTCATTAGTTTAAGTTTTATTGTTTTTATTGGTTAGCTGTTATTTGATTATTTTTATTTACTAAAGTTGCTTATACCCTTTTTTAACCAAGCATGGTAATCATCTGCGTTTGGGGTATAAGCCACAGGGTCTATTAAATTATTTTCTTCGTGATCCATAAGTACATAAAATGGCTGTGAATTTGCCTTATACCGAATCGTTTGTAACTCACTCCACTTCTGACCAATGTATTTTAGCTTTTTCCCTGGTTTTAATTGAGATTCCACAACTTCATCATCTTGAAGTTTACGTTTATCGTCTACATACAATGAAATTAAAACGACATCGTTCTTCAAAATATTCAAAATACCCTCCTTGGGCCATACGTTCTGTTCCATTTTTCTACAGTTTACACATGCCCAGCCAGTAAAATCAATCATAACCGGCTTTCCTACTTTCTTAGCGTAAGCCAATCCTTTATCGTAATCATTAAACGCTAGTATATCATGGGGAGCCAATAAATGCGCTCCATCTGGTAGGTCACTGTGTGCATTTGCAGATCCCGAACCACTTACTACTTTAGAATATCCAACCCCATAAGGAGACTCGCTATATTCTAATGGAGGTGGAAATGCACTAATTAAGTTTAGAGGAGCACCCCAAAGTCCCGGAATCATATAAATAGTGAATGCCAACACAAAAAGACCTAACCCTAAACGCCCTACAGAAATATGCGTTAACGGGGAATCGTGTGGTAGCTGTATCTTTCCGAAAAGATAAAATGCCAAGGCTCCAAATATAGCTATCCAAATGGCTATAAACACCTCCCGTTCCAGAATATGGGCTTGCAGAACCAAATCTGCTTGTGATAAAAACTTAAACGCTAAAGCCAGTTCTAAAAACCCTAAAACTACTTTCACTGTATTTAGCCATCCTCCTGATCTGGGTAGGGAATTCAACCACCCTGGGAAAGCTGCAAACAGTGCAAAGGGCAAGGCTATAGCCAATGAGAACCCCAACATGCCAATGATAGGAGCCAATCCTCCCTTGGAAGCAGCTTCTACTAACAAGGTTCCTACAATAGGGCCTGTACAGGAGAAGGATACTATTGCCAATGCTAGAGCCATGAAGAAAATACCAATTAGGCCTCCTCTATCGGCTTGAGAGTCTACTTTGTTGGCCCAAGAATTGGGTAGCATAATCTCGAAAGCCCCTAAAAAGGACACTGCAAAAATTACCAATAGTAAAAAGAAGATGATATTAAACCATACATTGGTCGCTAACGCATTTAACGCATCTGCTCCAAAAATGGCCGTAACAGCAGTACCCAATAACACATAAATAACAATGATGCAGATACCGTAAATAATGGCATTTTTAATACCTGCTGCCTTTGTTTTGCTTTGCTTGGTAAAGAAACTAACTGTCATTGGAATCATTGGGAACACGCAAGGTGTTAACAAGGCTGCGAACCCCGATAAAAATGCTATGAAAAATATGGCCCATAATCCTTTTTTAGATTCTTTTCCTGATGCTGATTTAACCTCAGCACCAACCGATGATTCTGCTACACTAGCTTTTGCTTTACCTGAAAGCTCAAACACTAAATCTACTTCCGTTGGAGGCGAACAACGTTCATCGTCGCAAATCATAAATTCAACAATTGCGTCTAATGTTGTTTTATCTCCTAAAATTTCTACCTGTTGCTTAAATACGGCTTTGTTTTCAAAATACTTAATTTCCATTTCAAAAACAGGATCATTCACCGTATGACCTTCCTCTTCTGTAGTGTTGCCTATTATTTTAAAAGCTCCATTGGCGTCATCATAGATAAAACTAGTTGGTATGGGACCACCGTCTGGCACCGCTTGAGAGTATAAATGAAACCCAGATGGAATAACAGCTGTTGTTATTAAATTATATTCGGTATCAGACAGTTTTTCTACAGAGGTCTTCCATTTCACTTCTGGAATCATCTGTGAGAAACTAAAAAAGCTAATTAGAAGTAGTAGTGAAGTAAGGAATCTTTTCATTGCTATCTTGGTTGTTAAAAATAGTTTCAATTATTGTACGACTTTAAACTCTAAATCGACTTCATTTGGAGGCAAACACTGGGTATCGTTACACACCATAAATTCTACGGTTGCTTTTACATCAAAATCTTCTTTAGATTTTAATTTAATACGCTGTTTAAAATCTGCTTTATGTCCAAAATATTTAATGCGCATCCCAAAAACAGGATCGTCTATTACATGTCCCTTGCCTTCACTTGTGTTGCCCTTTTTTAGGTAATTGCCATTACCTTCAAAAACAAATTTTGTTGGAACGGGACCATCGTCAGGCACAGACTGTGAATATAAATGCCACTCTCCTTCGATGGTTGCTGTTGCTACTAATTCGTATTCTGTATCAGAAATCTTAACGGTTTTGGTCGTCCACTTTACTGGATTGTGGATTTGCGCCATAGCATTCATACTTATGCTTAAAATCAGTAATACAATTATTTTTTTCATCTGTTAATATTTATTGTTTTTAGTGGTCATATGCGATGCCCAATTATCATATGGATTAGGTTTGCAACCTTTTGCTAATGTGCATTTCATGCAGTTGTAATTATTATTTTTTTAAGATATCATGTAACACCTATACCCCATTCAGGTAATTAAATTTTAGCTAAGGGTATTACATTTCTCCAATTTATTTAGGTCTCATTTAGTTTTTTAAGAGGGGGAGGATGTTACCTGCCCCCTCTTTAAGCTTCTTCACTTATTTTGAGTGACTAATTCAAATATATCGGTTTATTAAAAAAGTTTAGTGAATGAAGCGTATTAATTTATTCTTTAGGTTTAATTATGATCTCGTAAGATTTTGCATTATCCAGTACTTTCGTAGTAAATGCCTGCAATTGTTCTGCTGTTATACTCTTTACAATGTTTTCAAAATTCTCTGGATCATTCATATTGTATCCTTCTCGGTAGAATGCAGTTAACAAGTTCATGTCATAGCTATTAAAACCTTCTTGCTGCTTTCTTTCTTTTAAATAATTGGTAGTTGTTTTATCCAAATCCTCTTGGTTAATAGCTCCTTGAGCAATTTTTTTCAGTTCATTATGGGCTATTTCCGTAAGTTTTTCTACCTTATCGGGATTACAATCAAAACCTATTCCAACTCCCACCTCTTCTTTAGGACGCTTAGATACCCATGCACTAGCACCAGCTCCATAGGTACCTCCCTCTTCTTCCCTTAAGGTTTCTGTATATCGTAATTTTAGAATGTCGCCTAAAGCTCTAGCCAACATAACATTTTTTAAATTGTAATCAATCGTATTTTTGTAAGCAATTTTCACAGAACTCTTTGGATCTTCCATTGTTAAATACACATCTTTGTCGATTGTATTGCTAACCCAATTTACCGAATTATCCTGCCATTCCTCAACAATCTTGTTTGTAGGTATACTTGCTATATATTGCTCCAACAAAGGTTTTAATTGGGCTTCCTGAACATCGCCTACAATAAAAAATTCGAAATCGGCTGCATTGTTAAAGCGTTGCCCATAGATTGTTTTTATCTTATCGAAGTTTATTTCGCTTGCATATTCTTTAGTAAACAACCTATGCTTTGGGTTATTATCTCCATACAATGTTACAGTAACACTGTCTGCTATTTTTGAATTGATATCTTTCGACTTTCTGATGATATAATTATCTACCTGACCTTGGAACACTTTAAAAGCGTCTTCGTCAAATCGTGGTTTTACAAATCGTAGATAAACCATCTGTAGCATCGTTTCTACATCCTTCGTCACCGATGAGCCATTAACACTCTCACTTAAATTGGAAATACCCACACTTGTTGAAGCTGATTTTCCTGCCAATACTTTACTTAAATCGACAGCCGAATAGTCTCCAAGTCCTGATTTTTGTGCAATAGTTGTTGTGTATTCTGCTGATGGCAAATCCTCGTCTTCAACTAAAGAAAGACCTCCATAGCTTACAGCTCTTAATTTAACATCATTTTTATTTTTATCTGCAAACTTGTAATGTACTGTGATACCATTACTCAATTTATAAGTGGTTGAACCGATCGCTTCATTTTTATCTTCGGACACTATGTTACCAGCTGTTATGTTTACGCCAGAAATTAAGGTCTTACCGGCAAAACCATCGGTATATGGTTCGAGGGTTGCATCATTCTCTACATCTTGGATGATACGGGCGGCATCTTCCTCAGTTAAGTTGCTCCTGCCTTCTACCCCTATAACGGTAACGAATCTATTTTTTTTAGTGTATAACTCTTTTATTCTTTTATGAACTTCATCTTCACTTAATGTTTCGAATAAGGACTTAACAATAGCGTACTCGTCTTCTATGCCTATCATAGCATCGTTATCTAGATAGTTACGTTGCATCGTTTGCACTATGGCTCCATGACTGCGATCGTCTTCCTTAGATATTTGATTTTCGTAATAGTTCTTGAACTGTACTACGGTACGATCGATCTCTTCTTTTGTGAAACCAAACTTCACTGCACGGTTAACTTCTTCTAGCGCCGCTTTAAAGGCCTCATGCTGGTTATTTGGCTTAGGTGAAATGGTTACGCTAAACGTGTTCGCTGTTCTTGAATGTTTGCCATAATTAATCCAAGTTCCCAAAAAGGGAGCATCTGGTTTTTGTGTAACTTCTTTAATACGATCTGAAAACATACTCGTTATCATGCTATTTAACAAGGATTCTTTTAAATCGGCAACTGTTTCATCCTCCAAGGATCTTGGGTGTCTAATATTAAAACTTACCTGAGAGGTAGTCACTTCCTCATCCATCGCCATAGTATATAACATTTCATCATTATCCGGTATGTTTACGACAATACGTTCTTTTGGGTTTTCGACAGCTGGAATGTCCGAAAACAAGTCTTTAATCTTTTGCTCAATAGCTTCCACATCTATATCTCCCACAATAGCGATGGCCTGTAAATCGGTACGGTACCAATCATGATAAAAATCCCGTAAAGCTTTATACTCAAAATTTTCGACGACATCCATTAAACCGATGGGCATCCTATTTGCATATATGGTGTTATTAAAAAGAACAGGCAATTGCTTTTTAAATATCCTCATGCGTCCAGACTGGCGTGTACGCCACTCTTCTTTAATAACGCCACGCTCTGCATCAATCTCTTCATCGGTTAGCAATAAATAGTGAGACCAATCGTGCAATACCAATAAGCAAGTATCTATCAATGCTTCGGTAGTGGGAATATTGTTCATGTTATACACCGTTTCGTCAAATGATGTATACGCGTTAATGTCTTTTCCAAATACGGCTCCGTGTTTTTGAAGGGTATTTAAAATGCCTTTACCTTCAAAATTTTCGGTTCCATTAAATGCCATATGCTCTAAGAAATGTGCCAATCCTTGCTGTTCATCGTTTTCGAGTACAGATCCCACATTTTGAATGATATAATAACTAGCCGCATCTTTTACTACGTCTGTATTTTGAATATAATAAGTCATCCCATTGGGCAAAACTCCTTTTTTAATTTTTGTGTCTGCAGGCAATTTGTCCTTGAGGTTAGCGGTTTGCGACAAACCATTATATAAACCCAATACTAAAAATGCTAATACGGCAACTGTTTTTTTCATTTTTAAATTTTTAATACGTTTAGTTTCTTTTTTAATAAAACTTGATTACTTCTAAAAAGGGTGGTTTTAATTACGTTAATACTATGTTAATTTATCTTTTACATATTTTTGCTCCATTTTTAACACTACTATGGGAGCTTTTTATAACTATACTTCAAAACTAGTAGAAACCCCTACCCTAAATTTAATTTTTAAGATAATTTTATGAAATTAGAAATACGCCAATTCCCAATAAGACATAACCTTACAAGCGCTTTGACGAATACAACAAAACACCTTTCTAGGTGTAAAGTTATTTAATACCATAGAGGTGGTTATAGGGAATATTCCTTAATTTTAGACTTCTTTATCCTCTTATGTCTCAAGTAATAAAACAAGAAAAGGGACTTTTAAAGTCCCTTAAATATATCATTTACTTCTTATCCCTATTTGGTCTCTCGACTGGCCTTTATCTTTTTAAGTACGATTCTACCTAAAATAAAAACAGTTACAAGTACAACTCCTAACAAAACATAGGTTAATACAGGTGTATCTTCCTTTTGTTTTAACGGTGTGGAAGGCACCAATTTTATCATAGACATAGCCTCTTTAGGAATGATAGCCCCCTCTTCGCTATTAATTTTGGCTGCTGGCAAAATTTTGGCGGCTTTTATAGTTTTGGCTGTATCTTGCACAACTATTGAATCTTGTATGTTTCCTAAAAAAACTTTCATTGTGTTAATGTACTTTATTACAAAAGTAATTTTTTAAAACGATAATACCTCTGCAAAACTCGAATAGAAATATTAAAGATTGTTAAAATTTTAGTTTTCGAAATAATTTTTTAATCCTTCTAAAATGATTTTAAATTCGTTCGACACCTCCTTTTTAACCAATTTACCCTTAACACCATTATTAAGTCCATAATAAGCTTTAAGCGTTACTTTACTTCTATTGGGTCCATCATCTTGAATCTCAAAATAATAAAAATATCTAGAAAACCTATTGTCTGGGTTTATTACTTTTATGCCCAATTTATTCATTTTAGGAGCTATTATTGCCAACTCTTCTAAACGTTTGTTTCCGCTTTTAAAAACCACTTCCCGCTTTGGATTGCTAGCCTCCAATACAATTTTACTGGTTAGAACTAAATCACTTGCATATTCATTGGCATTGTTAAATGCTTTTAAATAATCGTAAACAGCATGAACCGGTGCCTTTATTTTTATTTGTTTGGTTACATTAGGAGGAATTTGTCTCGCAGGTGTCATTTGCGCATTCCCCGCTACAACTGTCAGCATTAAGACTGCAATTAGAATATAGGTTTTTGTCATTATATGATATATTAAAATAAGAGACCAAAAGCCCTGAGATTAAAGTTTAAATATCATCCGCCTTGGTCTCTTTCTACTTATTAGCTTAGTTTGTTTTTTTTGGGGTCATCCCAGTCATTTTCATCATAGGAACTGTATGGATTTTAGTTCCTGCCTTTTCGGCTTCTTTATCTGCTTTTTTAGCAGCAAGGGCTGCCAATTCGGCTTCGGTTTTATTTCCTAATTTACCAAGCACTTTACTTTTAGCCTCTAAAATGGCTACCTTATGCTCTACTCTTGTTTCTTTGGCTTCAGCTATTTTTAGCCACAGTAGTGCTTTTGCCCATGCGCGATCACTTTTGTACGTATCCATTACATTATTGGCATATTGAACAATTCTGTTAGAGCCTTCGGCAAGATTAAAGTTTACTATATATTCCAATGTACTTAGGTACTGTTCTTTATCTTCTAATCTTTTATACTTATTAGCCAAGAGTTTACCTAGTAAGACAGGAGCTTTATCGTAGTTTGATTGTTGTAAAAAAGTAATTAAACTGGTTTCTTTTTCTGTTTCAAAAGGTTTGTCCCCATACCAAAACGACCATGATTCTATTTGCTTGTCTATGGTCTTATAGAATTTAGCAGCTACCTCTTCATCACCAATAACTTTGGCTAATTTATCTTGATTATTAACTAAGAACTGAAATCCTTTTGATGTTGGGTCTTTCATAAAATACTTTACAACGTTCCAGTTTTCCTCTTTCAACAAGTCGTCATTAGACAATGACGCTAAATAATCATTGGCAACCTTAGTTTCCAATTCTTTATGATAGCCAAGTCTTAACGACACTAGATAATCATACATAAATGCCCCATCTCTATCTCCAGCATCGTAGCGCTTTTGTAGATTTTTGGCCATTTTATTTTCATCTAAAGCCATTTTAGAATAGTTCATAAATTCGTCCACGCCAAAGGCTCCTACCACACGGTGCACAATTTCTCCATCAGCATTAAAGTACAGCAAAGTTGGAAAAGCTTTTACCTCCCAGTCTAGTTTTAACTGGTTCCCTTCTCCTTTTTCCATATCCATTTTTACATTGATAAAGCTTTCGTTGAAAAAATCGGCTACTGCTTTATTTGTAAAAACATCTCTGTCCATAATTTTACATGGGCCACACCAGGTAGTATAAGCATCTACAAAAATGGGCTTGTTCTGTTTTTTGGCCATTTTTAATACTTTTTTCCATTTTGGTTGCTTTAAAAAGGCTATGTGATGTTCCTGGGCATTTACTGAAATACTTAAAATTAAGGCAAATGCCAGCACTATTGTTCTTGATACAATTTTCATGTGATATTTTTATTTTTTAAAATGGTTAAATGAAACTGCAGATATCCAAAATAATCATTACGCTATTGTGCATAAAGATCTCTTTAAACATTCCGTTTCTAATTATTTAATTTGTTTTAAATGTTCCTTTTTAATTAATTTAATTGGGATTTTGAACTAGAATACCTTCAGAAAGGTCAATCTCTCGCTGAGGAATAGGAAATACTTTTTGATTCTCTGTTAAATCGGGATTTCGTAATGGTCTGCCCGTTCTAATAAAATCAAAACGTCCGCGACCTTCAAAAGCGGTCTCAATATAGCGTTCGTTATAAAGTGCTGTTAACAAAGCATCTTTAGAAGCAAAATCACTTTCTTGAACGGGATTCAACCCGCTACGTTCCCTTATTTGATTTAATAAGCTTATGGCTTCGTCATTAACTCCCTCTAATTGGGTTAATGCTTCAGCTTTATTCAATAATACTTCTGCTAATCGAATTATCTGAACATCATCACGCTGTTCTGGGTTATTGAACTTGAATGTCGTCCTCTCGTTAATGGTATTGGGATTCGTAATATTAGGATTTCCCTGAAATATAAGTTCTGTTCTTCGTTTATCTGAAGGATCCATGCTTTCAATAAAATCATCTTCTACCCATATAAATTTGTTATAATAGTATATTGAATGCGTCCCGTATTGAAAGTTTCCTCCGTTTGAACTTACGGGGAGGCCAAAAATCACCTCATCACTAAAGGTAGAGGTTGTTCCCTCTGTATTAAGAGGAAAGAGATCCAATAGTTCTGGTTCTAACTTGTAATTGGTGTTTGCAATAACTGTATTGGATACCTCATTGCATGCATCATAATCTCTATGGTACAAATATACTCTCGATAGCATTGCCTGAGCTGTTGCTTTGGTCGCTCTAACACGTGTTTTCAACTGAGTCTCATATGTTTCAGGCAAACCCTGAACCGCATCTGTTAAATCTGATATAATTTGCGTATACACTTCTCCATTGGTGTTTCTCGGTATCAAATCGGATTGATTAAAGCCATCGTACGGGGTTAATTGCAATGGTACGCCCAACCCATTGTCGTTACCAGTTAGGGCACCATGTCCATAAAAACACAATAAAGCCCAATAGCAGTATGCCCTATTAAATTTAGCTTCTGCGATGTGTTGCTGCTCTAAAGTTTCATCATACTGTCCAAAAATGGGCACTTTGTCAATAAATACATTGGCCACATTAATAGCTTCGTAATACGACCTCCAAATATTCTCTACCTGACCATCCGTAGGCGTTAAATTTCCTCCAAAATAATTAGCATAAGAGCTTATAGGTGGTAATCCGACATAAGGTAATGAGGCATCGGGTATTACATGAGTAGGCCCTACTGAAGCCAGAAAAAGTTTGTGATAAAGATCTGAAATTGCCATTTCTGCAGTTTCTGCAGTTTCAAACACGTCTTTTTCAATATATACATCTGCAGGAGCCAAATCCAACTGACTATCACATGACATCACTCCTAAAAGCCCTATAAATACTATAATTTTAATTCGTACGTTTTTCATGATCCTTAACTTTAAAATCCAATATTTACACCTATACTATACGACTTCGACTGTGGTAATGTTAACTCGTCATAACCACTTAATAATGCCGATGAACCAAAGGCACTCACTTCTGGATCCAATCCAGAGTATTTTGTGAATGTTAATAGGTTGTTCGCTTGGATATAGATGGATGCACTCTTAAGAAAGTTATTTTCCAAAAATGATTCGGGCACATTATAGGTTAGACTAATATTCTTCAAGCGTATATAGGAACCGTCTTCTAAAAAGCGATTGGAATCACGTCCTGAAATATAATCGACCCTACTACCAAATCCAGTATTTTCAATAGATGCATTGTTTATACTTGGTATATCTGTTCTATGACCAACAATCTTCCAATAATCCAGTATGCCTGGACTCAAGTTATTTGCTTCTTTAGTTGAGTATGTATACTGTAAGGCTTTGGTTCCGTTGTATAACTGACTTCCATAAGAAAATGAAAAGAATGCTTCTAATTTCCAGTTTTTATATCTAAATGTATTAGTAAGTCCTCCAAAAAAATCTGGTAATGCATCCCCCATAGGCTTTCTTGCTATATGTGGATTATCTTTAATGGGAGAAAACCTAGAAGCTGGATGTACTTCACTTTGTGTGCCATCAGGATAATTCCAAAGCGGATTACCTGTTAATGGGTTTACACCTGCCCAATCGTATAAAAAGAACTGACCTGCTGGTTGGCCTTCGGCAAAATATTTATAGCCCAAAGCTGCACCTCCGGTATCACTCCCCTCAAAATTAAGTTTTAATATCTTATTGGTATTTCTGGAGATATTAAAATTAGTAACCCAACTAAAGTTAGCATTTGCTATGTTCTCCGTACTTAAATCAACCTCAAAACCACGATTTTCCATATCGCCAATGTTTTGTTGCTGTATGGCATAACCTTGATACCAAGGTACAGCCGAAGCATATAACAGATTGGTTATCTTTTTATAATAATAATCAACTGTAAGGCTCACCTTTTCCCCAAACAGATCCAAATCCAATCCTAAATCAATCGTTTTGGTACGTTCCCATTTAAGATTCGGATTATTAGGTTGTACAACTTGAAGTATTTCAGAACCTGAATAATATAACAAACGTCTATCACCAGCTCGTAGTAATTCGTACTGTCCCTGGTCTCCATAGTAGCCACTAGTTCCATCAATACCTGAAAAACCTATACTCCCCCTAAATTTTAGTTGATCCATCCAAGACACATCCTTTAGGAAAGCTTCTTCGGATGCACGCCATCCTAATGAAAAAGAAGGAAAGCCCACATAGCGATTGTTCTTACTAAAACGCGACGAGCCGTCTACACGGTAAGTGACTCCCGCCAAATACTTGTGATCATACTGATAGTTTAAGCGTCCGAATACAGAAAACAAAGCCCATTCCCTTATAATTGGCTCTGGATTTCCTCCAACTCGTCCCGCTTGGTATATATCCAATATATCGTCACTGGCAAAATCTCCTCCAAAAATAGAAGCTGATTCTTCTCTTGATGTTTCAAAACTCTGCCCTATAACACTGTTAATTGAATGGATATTATTAAATACCTTAACAATGGAAGCTGTATTATTTACTACAAACTTTTTGTTGTTCTTTTTGGTTTGTGTTGCGCTACCTCCTTCAAGATCAACAGGCCTGCTAATTAAGCGACTATAGGATTTGGAATTTAGTACATCTATACCCATTTCAGATTTTAACGTTAACCATCTAAAAGGTTTGTATTCCAAATACACGTTTCCAATAACACGATCGTCCTTCACATAATTCCTGTCTTTATATGCTTGGGCTAACGGATTATCTCTTAATCCATTAAGATTTGGTGAAAATCCAAACTTATAGGAACCGTCGTCGTTTTTTGCAGCTAAATTTGGAGCTTTTAATACGGCATTCCTATAAATACTTTGCGCATTCAACGCAGCGTTATCGGTATAGCTAATTGTTCCGTTTAAGCCTAGTTTTAACTTATTGGTCAACTTATAATCGGCATTACCTCGAAAGCTATATTTTTTATAATCCTGATTTACAATGTAGGCTTCTTGATTTAGATAAGATGCGCTAACAAAGTACTTCAACTTATCGTCACCTGCAGAAACAGATATATTTAAATTACTGGTAATACCCGTTTGTAACACACTATCCAACCAGTTCGTTTCGGCCTCTAACGGATAATTATTCCCTTCGGTATAAAGGTTGTAAAAATCGGAATATTGGCTTGCTGATAGTAACGATGGGGTATCTATTGGATCACTAAAGGTTGTGGTATAATTGAGGCTAATGCGTGGGGCCTTGGATGTTCCGTTTTTTGTTGTTATCAATATAACCCCGGCTGCTCCTCTTGAACCATAAATAGCCGTAGCATACGCATCTTTTAAAACCTCAATAGATTCTATATCGTTCATGTTTAACATAGCCAAAGGGTTTCTCTCGAATTCTGATTTATTCTCCAAGGTGCTGGCAACAAAAGTTCCACCAAAACCAGAGGCTAATACTGAGGATCTTTCAAAACCTACAGTATTATTGGATCTATTGGTGCCGTATACGGGCACGCCGTCTATCACTATTAAAGGGTTATTACTATTTGCATTTAGTGAGGTTATTCCCCTAATAGTAATGGCAGTAGCGCCTCCTGGTGCTCCCGAACTGGATATTACCTGCACCCCTGCAATTTTTCCTGCTAGTGCATTATCAAAGCTAGGGATGGTTTTATCAAGGTCTTTAGCTTTTATCGTTCCTATAGCTCCGGTTAGATTACGCTTTTCTTGAACACCATAACCCACCACTGTAATTAATTCTAAAGCTTCAACACTTGATTTTAAATATACTGTAAGTGCTTTTTTTTCAGTTACCTTAAGCTCTTTGGTCTCAAAACCTAAAGACGAAAAGATCAAAACGTCACCTACATTCAAGGCTATTGTAAACTTACCGTCAAAATCTGTAGCAACGCCTTTGGTCGTTCCTTTTACCAGAACTGTAGCCCCCAATACAGGTTGATTATCCTCTTCTGCAATGACCGTCCCCTGAATTTCAATAGCTTTTATCGTTTGAGCTTTGGTTATATTCTGTCCATAAAACAGGGATGTGCCAAACACCACTACAATTACCAATAAAATTGTCTTTTTAATCATTCCTTTTAACCGTTTTTTTAATCGATCCTCTCAATTTACTATAAAGTAAAAGGTATATTATTTAAAGATAAAGCATTCTTATTAAATCTAGCACTAACAAGAATGCCTTATCTCTTTAGTTTTAATACAGAAATTATTTTAGTCTAACTTGTTTAATTTTCCAGACCAAACATCTGTTAAAATAGAATATTCTATGGTGTCTACATAACCTTCGTCTGTGTAGGTTACAGCATCAACAGCTTCTCCTCCTACTATCCACAGGTTACCATCTTCATCTACGGTAACATCTGCATTACAACGAGCCTTAAAGTTAGCTGGTAAGGCTTTTTCGGCTGCTACCGTAGCCCATGTAACGCCACCATCTTCAGATACCAATATTTCATTTGTACACGTTCCATCAACCAATTGTCCTCCAAACATCCATACTTTATTATCGTACACCACAGTACTTGCCTTAATTCTTGCAGAAAAAGCACCGTCGGATACTTGTGTCCATGTAACGCCATCGGTAGACGACCATACGTCACTTAGTGGGTAACCATCCAATCCTAAGCCTCCTGCAACATACATCTTACCATCGTAAACGTAACCTGATGCCAGGGTTCTTTTTGGCATTTCTGAAGTATAATCTGAGCTTGCCGTAAAGGTAACACCGTCTGTAGACACAAGGGTAGTTGAACTAACACTAGCTGCTGGAAAGAATGGTGCTCCAATTGGTTTTGCCCCCGTAAAAGCTCCAAATCCGCCTTGTAAGTTTCCGCCATGTGCATAGATGCTTCCGTCTAAAACATAAACAGGTGCTAAGATTCTTGCAACATCCAATGCCGCTTCGGCCTTGGCCCAGTTAATACCATCTTCTGTTGTAAACAAATTGTTTTCCAACGTTGGTTGATCGGCACCCCAAGTATCGACTCCACTAACATACCCAACAACATAAGCTTTATTGCCTTCTACAATGATATTGTGGTCATATCCTACTGGAAAATCTCCTGTTGGTGTTTCTTCTGTCCAGGTAATACCATCTTCAGAACTGTATAGCGACGCTTCTGGTGAGCTTGAAAACCACTGGAATTTTTTCCCCACAACAACCCAATGCTTACCATTCAAGTAAAAGTACTCCTGAGTTTCATAGGTATTATCGAATGCATTTGGACTTTTTTGGTTCCATTGTACAGCTTCTGGATTTAACTGTGCTACATTTACTTCAACCGTATAGGTTCTTGTAGTTACACCATCCTCTGCAGTTGCTACGTAGGTGATGGTGTTACTAAAATCGTTAGCTGTAACACCACTGGTTTGGGCTACTCCATTTACAGTAATTGTAGATCCAGAAATAGCACTAAAATTGGCTATTAAACCACTAACATCAAACTGATAGGGCAAACTATCCACATTTTTAATCACAAATGATCCGTTATCTACCGTAAAAGGATAATCTTTAATTATATCGTTAGTAAACTCAAACGACAAAATACCCGTTAAATCACTTAAAGGATCATCTTTTTGACAACTTGTTGTTACAAGAAGCCCCCCTGCCAATACTATTATAGAGAATAGGCTCTTTAATTTTTGGTTTGTTTTCATAATTTTAAACAAAATTTAGATAGTTAATTAATTCTTTTGGCTACAATCAACATAACCTACTGTTAATAAAATATTTACATTTACTTAACGACAAACCTATAACTAATGGCTAATTAATATATAGGGACAAATCCTCATTTTTTATCTTTATATAGTTTATAGATTAGCTATTTTATAGTTTCTCTACAAAATTTAAGCACATATTGGGAACCTATTGAATAACACTTGATTCTTTCATTTATATTGGGTGAGCTTGTAAATGGAAAAAATCATATACTTTTGTTATAACGAACTACCTTATAAAAAGTCACAAGGCTTTTATAGGGTAACCCATGTTGATTTAGAAGTAAGTATCGACGTATTTAAACCTCGATTATCGCGTAAATAATTTATGAAGTTCCTCAATCACATCTTAGGTATTTCCATTGTCCTTTTGTTGTGGGACGCAACTTCTTATTGCCAAAACCAACAGGTATCAGCTCCTATATTAAATACCATAGACAGCCTATCAATTAATTACTATAAAAGCATTAACAAAAACCCAAAAACGGGTCTCTCTTATGCAGAAAAAGCTTTTAGTTATTTTAATACAGATCTGAATCCAGAATTAAAATTTAAAATAGGATCCAATTACATTACAGCTCTTTATATAAATGAAGCTTACAACAAGTCCTTAAATATTTTAGATACCATCGAATCTCTCGAAATGGCCGAGAACCACAGAGCACTTTACCATACGTTACGAGGACTGGTAGAAACCGATTTAAACCACCCAGTTAAGGCTGAGGACCATTACAAAAGGGCTCTGGATCTCTATACCAAACTAAACGACAAAGACAACATATTTACAGTTCTCAATAATTTAGGATTGCTTTATAACAATATTGGCGACTACAAAAGGTCTTTACAATCCTATTTACAGTGTTATGACATTATTACCGACTTAGAAGTTAAGGTAGACCGCTATAAATACTTTATGAACATTGGAACGGTTAGCCTTAACTTAACCGATTACCAAAATGCCTTAAACTCATTTGAAGCTGCATTGCAAGATGCCAATAAAAACACAGATACTCTAAGAATATTTAAGGCCAAGGTAAACCTTGCGAAAACCTATGTTGATTTAAAAGAACTGGATTCGGCGACACATTATTACCAGGATGCTCTTAAAGGTTATGAACACCTCGACTTAAATAAGGACCATAGTAATATTCTATTACGTTTGGGTGATATTTCTTATTTAAAAAAGGAAAAAATTACAGCTCTAAAATATTATGAGGCCGCTTACGATTTGGCTTCGAATCACAACTATTTACAAGTAGCTTCGGAAGCTTCCTTCCATATAGGACAATACTTTAAGGAAGCCTCAAACTTTAACAAGGCGACTTTTTACTATCATAAAATCATTAAAGAAAAGGACAGTATCACAAATCATGAGTTATTAAAGGATACTTTTTACAGCTTATACCAAATAGAGAAAAACAAACAAAATACGCTTTTATCCTTAGTTTACCTTGAAGACTATTTAAAATACGATAATGAGATTAGGAACGATCAATTAATAAGCCAAAAAGAGCAAATTGAAATTCAATACAGCCTTAAACAAAAGGAACAGGATTTAAAGAACCTAGAAACAAACCTGGCCCTAAACAAATTAAATTTAAAGAACAAGCAGCAACAATTTCAGGGTTTGATCTTGTTTTCTATACTTATTATACTGGTCTTAATCTTAATATCACGGCTTTATTTTTTAAACAAAAAATCGCAGCGTTTGTTGTCTATTCAAAATGAAAAAATCAATGCGCAATACAAAAAGCTAACTCTTACCAATCAAGAAATTAAAGCGCAGCGAAAGGAACTTAGCGGCCTCAATAAAATTAAAGATCAGCTACTTTCCATTATTGCTCACGATGTTAAAAGTCCAATTACCAACTTACACAATCTACTAACTATCCTACGCAATCACATAAACTCGCTGAGTAAAGCTGAGTTACAAAAAAACTTAACTGCAATAGAAACCAGTACAAGTAATCTGCTCCATTTTTTAAATAATATATTAAACTGGATTATTAGTCAATCGTCTGGAGTCCAAGTTAAAGTAAGCAAGGTATCGTTAACTGAATTAGTCGAAGCCAATTTAAAGCTAATGGAAAGTTCCATTATTGCGAAAAACCTAACGGTCATTTTTCCTTCTAAACATAAACCCACCACAATTAAATCTGATTTAAATATTATAGATTTTGCCCTGCGAAACATTCTGTCTAATGCAGTAAAGTTTACCAATACTAATGGTTCAATTCACATAAATATAAAAAAACTCCCAGACACTTTAGTACAGGTTAGAATAGCGGATACTGGCGTAGGGTTTAAAGAAGAAATACATGATCTGTTAAAAAGCAACACCGAACGTGTACCCAGCTTTTCGGGTACAGATAAGGAAGAAGGTTATGGAATTGGGTTATCTTTGTGTAAAAAGATGCTAACAAATATTGATTCTCAAATTATTTATGAAAAAAATGAGCCTGTAGGTTCTATTTTTATTTTACAAATAAAGCCAATGCATTAACCATGGATAAGTTAAAAGTACTCATAGCAGACGACCATTATATTGTTAGGTTGGGTTTAAAAATCCTTGTGGATTCATTTGAGGGCTTTAAAGTTGTTATGGAGGCCGAAAACGGACAGGATGTTATAGATCAGGTTGAGTGCGCGGATTATTTTATTCTGGATCTGGAAATGCCTGTTGTTAATGGCATAAGGGCCTTGGAACACATAAAAACCAGACATCCTGAAAAGCGTGTGGTACTACTTACCAACTCAATGGATATACCAACCCTTATCCGGGCAAAAAATTTAAAACCCAATGGTTTCCTGTTCAAGGACGGTATGCACGAAGAAATTAAAATATGCCTTAACGAATTAAAGAAAGGAAACTACTATTGGGGACGTAATTGTAGGGCATTTTTTGAAAGGCACGAAAGTGATATTGTAGATACCGAACATTTAATGGAAAACTTAAAAGATCTCACAAAGACAGAAATTAAAATACTTTTTAAAATTTCTGAAAACCTCTCTACCCAAGAAATTGCGGAAGCTTTGTTTAACAGCCCAAAAACAATTGATAACCACCGCACAAACATCGCAAAGAAGTTAGACATTAGTGGTTATAACAATTTACAGGCTATCGCTATAAAAAACAAGTCTTTAGTTGAGTCTTTATACAACTCGGTTTTTAACAAATAAAAAGTGTTGTCTAAAGAATATAACTTTGCTGTCACATTGAGCGCAGTCGAAATGTTTTGACTTATTGATACCTGAATAGGTTTCGACTGCGCTCAACCTGACAAAGAGATGTATTATCTCATTTGACAACACTTTTTATTTTAATAGACTATTTAAAGAGCTCCTTTAACTTTTCCTGTAACCCTTCCCCTCTTAAGTTCTTAGCTATTATTTTCCCTTCTTTATCCAATAAAACCATATAGGGAATTCCTGAAAACGTGTAATCCTTCATAATTTGCTTAGAATTTTGGGCAATCAATAAAACTCCTTCGGTCCCATCTTCTGCCACTGCTTTTTTCCAGGCATCCATTTTCTTGTCAATGGAAACACTTACTACTTCAAAGCCTTTATCTTTATAAAGTTGGTATTGTTCCTTTACATTAGGTGCTTCTTTTCTACATGGACCACACCACGATGCCCAAAAATCAATCAACACGTATTTTCCCTTAAAAGAACTAAGTGACACATCATTGCCCTCTATATCTGGAAAGGTAAAATCGGGAGCTACTTTCCCTATTTCTGTTTTTGCAACGCTTTCAATTTTATCCAATAAATCAGACTTTGCATTTTGAATGTAAGCAACGTTTGGAAACTTTTTTGCTAGCTGTTCGTATTGTTCTACCATATACTCTTGGTGTCTCTTCCATGATAAACTTTGTAATACCTTAACAACAGTGGGTTGATCTTTATACATGGTAATAATGTTTTTAATATCCCTTTCGTGCACATCATACATGATATCCCAAGCTTTTGCCGCGTCATCTTTCCATTCTTTACAGTCTGATAAAGAAGCCCTGTATTGTGCCTGCCCTGTCGCTATCATGTATTGGTAATTTTGGTAAGAAGCCCAATGCAATGCATTTAAAACATTATTCTTTTCACCACCGGCAATATGCACGTGAGGAGGATTTTTTATCTTAATCTTTGCTGTATCGACACCTCTGAAATTGATTTCCAAATTTTCGTCATCTGCATAAAATTCAACACGTTGTTGTTTGTATACGTCTAAAGTATAGAAATCGGGTGTATTGGTTTCTAGTTCAAACACAAAATTATTTGCAGAATCCAATACAATTTCCTTAACAACATCGTATTCATTATCGTCATTTCGCTTATTTACCGTAATCCCAAATTTGTCTTTGTTATCAGCAAATTTCACATGACCTTTTATTTGAATTTTACGTACTTGGGGTTGTTCTGATTGTTTATTACAAGAATAAAACGCCATTGCCATTATACCCAATATTACAATATACTTTCTCATCTGTTACTATTTAGTTTAATTTGGAGTAAAAGTATTTATACTGTATGGAGTGCATATAAGGAAGATTCCTCATTTTTAATAATAGGTTAGTAATAATGACAACAAAAAAGGAGCTATCTAGATTTTTAGACAGCTCCTTATATCTGAGTTATTATTGATTATGAGTCTACGCTAGGCACATTAATTAGCTCCTCCATTTAAAAACTTTGGTTTTACTACCAACATAGCCCATGCCCAGCTCTGCCCACTAGCGGCAGCATCTTCTGTTATTCCCTTTAACTCATACATACCGTCTGCGGCAAACATTTGAGAATAACCTATTTTTAAGGCATAGCCTTTAAATGCTTGTGAAAAAACTAAATCCAATTCGGTTCCCAGAGATTTTTCACCACTGGCTAATTCCCTATCGCTACTAAAGTTTAGTGCTTTTACCAAAAGACTGGACTTATCCGATAATTTAAAATTAGCGCTTACGTGTATATCAAACAGCCCTACGTTATTAGCATGGTTACCTACATAAAAGTAATCCATAAATCCGTTAAACTTATGGTTTGTACCGTAAAGAGGAAAGAAAGCTTCATTTTTTGAGGTCGACACATCGTTACCACTTATAATTTCTAGTCCTGCACCAAGCCCTACTTTAGAAGAGGCTTTATAAGTAAGACCCAATCCTAAAAGATAAGCGCTTTTTACCACATCCCCAGTTTGCAAAAATGCATTGGCAGCAATCCCTAAGCTACCTGCTTTATAATCTAAATGTGTTCCTACCGTCTGCAGACTATTTATACCATCGGGTGTTATGTCATCGGCTTCAAATTTTTGAAAGCCATTATTTAGGAACAACAAACTTCCCGAGAAATGTTCCCAAGCTTGCTTTAAATACACATACTGCATTGTTTTATAAGAAAAGAAGCCTGTTGTATTGTATGCTGTACCAGCATTAACAAATCCTGTTGGATGTGAATAATCTTGATTGAAAGCCAAACCAATATCCATTAAAAAGCTACCTTTTTTATATTTTAATAAAGCGGCATCATGGTTTCTTCCCTGTTGCGCCCAATCCAGTCCTCCAAAAATACGTTGATCGTCATATGAAATAACCTGACGTCCAAGCTTTGTTGAAAACCCTTCGCCCAGGTTAATATCGGCCCAAGCCTGAAAAACGGCAAAGGAATTGTTTTGGTCGTAAGGTAAAATTTGCCTATTCTCTCCCCAAACCATAATATCTTGCAAGCTTACATAAAAGGTATAAGCATCCACCTCATAGCCTGCATTCAAACGTATACGGGTTGAAATGCCAAAACCAGCATCGGCATCATCAGCAATTAAACTACTATAGCCATTGCGGTATTCTGTACGTGGCCTAAATTCACCATCTAAAGTAAACTGTGCCTGTGCTAATTGTAAGCATCCTAATAACAGTCCTAAAATTATGTATTGTCTTTTCATTTTTTTCGTTTTTACTTTTAATCGGTTTGTTTATAAATCTATTTTAAAGATTATTATTAATTCGTGATTAGCAAATATATAGGTAGTCATTATACCATCTTATGACAAATCTCATGTTTGCTAATATTTACAGAACATCCTTTTAATGTTCTAAAAAATCTATAAGGTGTTTTCGGTATTTGTAATAATCATCATGCTCTAAAACAGCCTTTCGTGTTCTTGGTCTTTCAAAGTCTATAGAAAGTATATCGCCTATTTTAGCTTTGGGGCCACTTGTCATCATTACCACGCGATCGGCTAAGAAGATAGCTTCATCTACGTCGTGTGTTATCATGACCGCAGTGATCTTTTCTTTGTTCCATATTTCGATAAGAATGTCTTGTAATTCACCTCTTGTTAAGGAATCCAGCATACCAAAAGGTTCATCAAGCAACAATACTTTGGGTTTTATGGCAAATGCTCTTGCAATACCCACGCGTTGTTGCATCCCTTGTGAAAGCTCAATGGCTTTTTTATGAAAGGCATCTTCCAGCCCCACCTTTTGAAGGTAATATTTTGCAATATCGGTACGTTGGGATTTTGTTGCATGGGGAAATACCTGATTTACCCCTAGAAGCACATTTTGAAGCGAGGTCATCCAGGGCATTAAACTCGGCGACTGAAAAATAACTCCTCTGTCGGGGCCAGGCCCTTTAATGTGTTTTCCTAAAACGGCAATATTACCACCTGAGATAGCATTAAGTCCGGCTATCATAGATAACATAGTTGTTTTACCACAACCGGAATGCCCAATAATGGTAACGAACTCTTCTTTCATTATTTGAAGATTCAGGTCTTCGAGAACGGTGTAATCTCCTTTAGGTGTTGGGTATACTTTTTTAAGATTAACCAAATCTAACATAACTTTTGAGGGATAGGCAATACCATTCTCTTTAACAATATTGACAGTTTTATGATCTAAGGTATTTGTATTCATAATTCCATTTTTTAAAATTGTTCAACAAAGTTTTTCGGACTTAAATCTGGTAATACATAAGCTTCTTCTGTCTCGACTCTTCTTTCGTTTCCAATTTCCATTAAGTACTCGATAATGGCATTTCTTGTTGTTTTAAAATTAGGATCATCATTTAGCTCTGTTTTATCTCTGGGGCGTTCAATATTTATTGCAAATTCAGGTCCCAAAGTAGCATTGGGGCCAGGACGCAAGGGTATGATGCGGTCTGCCATGTAAATGCCCTCATCCACATCGTTGGTTATCAATAAAGCGGTTCGTTTATCTTTTTCCCAAATGTTTAAAATCTCATCCTGCAGGTTTCCACGGGTCAATGCGTCCAAAGCCCCTAAAGGCTCATCCATAATTATCATTTCGGGCTTCATAGCCAAAGCACGCGCAACAGCAACCCGTTGCCGCATGCCTCCCGATAACTCCTTAGGACGTTTATTAATTGCCGGGGTTAATCCTACCATATCAACATAAGTGTTTACCATATCGTGCAATACGGATTTCTTTTCTTTAGGAAAGGCTTCCTTCACGGCCATATATACATTTTGACCTACAGTTAGCCATGGCAATAACGAGTAGTTTTGAAAAATAACACCACGCTCGTGACTTGTTCCCAAAACTGGTTCGCCTTTAAATAAGACCTGACCACGTGTTGGTGTTAATAATCCATTTATTAAATTAACCAAGGTGGTCTTCCCGCTTCCTGTAAATCCCACAATGGCAACAAATTCACCTTCTTCAATGGACAAATTAATATTTGAAAGTACCTGGGTACCTGTATCATCTTGCGCATAAGTCTTATATACATTCTTTAATTCCAGATATGCCATTTTTATTTTATTGATTCGTTAAACTGATTAATCGTTAATTGGTTTAGATTGTAAAGGCATCGATTATATTCCGTCATTTTTATTAAATGATACCATGTTCTGAATGGTCAACATCATTCTGTCCAATAGGAACCCAATGGTTCCTATAATGAACATAGCGACTATAATCTTTGAGTTAGAATCAATTGCTCCATTTTGAAATTCTTCCCAAACAAAGGATCCTAGTCCAGGACTTTGTGCCAATAGCTCAATAGCAATAAGTACCATCCAGGCAACCGACAATGTAATTCGCAATCCGGTAAAGATTAAAGGTAGCGACGATGGTAAAATGACTTTGAATACTTTTTGTACTGGTCCCAGTTTCAAAACCCTCGCAACATTTATATAATCCTTATCTACAGATGATACGCCCATTGCTGTATTTACAAGGGTTGCCCACATAGAACACAGCCCGACACTTATAAACGAGATAATGAAAGCACTATCTGAGTTTGAATCTTTTGTAAGCGTTTTTACTATCATAAAAACCAACAATAACCAAACTACTGGTGATACGGGTTTAAAGATCTGGATCAGCCAATTAAATGAACTTCTCAGGGTTTTACTAAGTCCTATAACAATACCTATGGGTACGGCTATAAATAATGCCAGCAAAAACCCTGCAAAGACGGTCTTTAAACTCGTAAATATCTGATCGACAAATGATGGACGTCCTGTGTAAGTTATAGGGTCTTTGCCTTTTGCCAAACGCTTGGCATTAAGAGCAGCTGTTTTTTCCTTAAATGCACGTTTATCGGCTGCAATACTATTGTGATCCCGAAGTAGCGATTTATAGGACTCCCATACCTGTAAGGGTGATGGTAAGGTATTTGGCTGACAACTTACATCTCCAGATGCAATACAAGCACGCATCGCATCAGCCGCTTCTTGCCCCTGCTCTGTTGCTGCTTTATCGACTTTATAAGAAGCTTCAATGTTATACAGTGTTTTAGCTCCCATATGCCACAAACCAATAAACAGCACAATCGAGGCAATGGGTACAATAAATTTTCTCAAGAAATCTTTAAATTGTTCTCTTTCCATTTTCCCTGTAAACAAATCCTTGATCGTCACTAAGAACCCGAGCCCAATAATCCTTGTTACTTTACCTAATGTGATGCTTTGCTTCATATTCTTAATTATTTAATTGCCTCTTCTTTGTTTCCTATAGCGAAACTGTTTATATATCCTATTGGGTCTTTAGCGTCATATACTTTTCCATCTATAAAATCGGTTGTGGCTGGTTTATAACCATCGGTAGTTGGAATATCTTCTGCTGGTATAAGACCTTCAGACACCAACAAATTGGCTGCTTTTTTCCAAATATCTGGTCTGTATATCTCTTTTATGGTTTCTCCATACCACGCAGCTGGTTTTGAATCGGGAATTTGTCCCCAACGGCGCATTTGGGTTAAAAACCAAATACCATCTGAGTAGAAAGGATATGTTGCATTGTATTTATAGAAAACATTAAAGTCTGGCATGGCACGCTTATCTCCTTTTTCGAATTCAAAAGTGCCTGTCATTGAGTTAGCCAAAACTACCGCATCGGCACCAACGTACTGTGGCATAGATAATATTTTAACGGCTTCTGTCCTGTTTTTGGGCTCATCCAACCATTTTCCTGCTCTAATTAGGGCTTTGGTAACCGCAATAGCCGTGTTAGGATTCTCTTCCACAAACTTCTTGGTCATTACAAAAACTTTTTCTGGATTGTTTTTCCAGATGTCGTAATTAGTAGTTACGGGCACACCTATACCTTTAAAAACAGCTTGTTGATTCCAGGGCTCTCCTACACAGTAACCATAAATGGTTCCTGCTTCAAGCGTAGCTGGCATTTGTGGTGGTGGAGTAACTGATAGTAAAACTTCGGCATCTATCTGTCCTTGCACGTTTTCTGCGGTATACATACCGGGGTGTACACCGGCCGCGGCCAACCAGTATCGAATCTCGTAGTTATGTGTTGAAACGGGAAATACCATGCCCATTTTAAACGCCTTACCAGAATTTTTATATTCATTAATAACAGGTTTTAATGCATCGGCCTTGATAGGATGAACAGGTTTACCATCTTCTCCCACAGGAACATTGGGCTTCATTTTTGTCCATACATCATTAGACACCGTAATACCATTGCCATTTAAATCCATAGAAAAGGGTGTTACCAATGCTGCCTGTCTTCCAAAACCTGCTCCTGCAGCAATCGGCTGTCCTGCAAGCATATGCGAACCGTCCAATTGTCCATCTATTACACGATCTAAAACATTTTTCCAATTAGACTGCGCTTCAACGGACACAAACAGGCCTTCATCTTCAAAAAAACCCTTCTCTTTAGCAATGGCCAAAGGAGCCATATCAGTTAATTTTATAAATCCAAAAGTTAATTGGGGTTTCTCAATTTCAAGTGACTCCGTTTTTGACAATTCGACTAATTCTCCTTGGGCCGACATCTTTTTCGAACCTTTGCCCCCACAGGAGAACAATAGGAAAGAAAAGGATAAAAGCCATACTGTTTTTGTTACTAGTGATTTCATCTGTTAATGTTTATTGTTTTTAATGGTTAGATGTAATGCCCTAACTATCATTTAGGTTGTTTTACACAAACTGTTAATGGGCATTTCATATTAAATAGTTTTAATTACACTAAGTATTTATACTTATTTATAAAGCAAATATATAAGTAAGCTTATTTCTTTTATATGAGAATACCCACCTAACAACCTCTTTTTATCCCATCTTTAAACCTGCCAAAAACCACAAAACCAACATAACAAACTGATTCAATGCTAATTACAAACTAAATCAAACGCATAAACAATACGTATAACACATTCAACTAGATACAAATGGAAGTATGATATCTATTCGATTTTAAATTTTCTCAATAGAAAATGATAGATTTTTAGTACTAGGCAAAAAAGGAAAAACCCAAGTATAGCAATGGCTACGGTTCATTTTTCATAATGATGCATGGTGCAAAAAAGGCGTATTTATGTATGTGAATTTAAAGTTGAATAATATTAGACAGCTCAAAAACTAGCTGTCTAAATAGAAATTATGCTCGCTAATTTCGTTTTTAAGGAGCTGTAAATCAACAATGCCTATTTTTTTTCCTCTGGTAACAATAAGATTTTCCTTTTTTAAAGCTGAGAACACTCTAATAACCTGCTCTTCTGTTGTTCCTGCATATTCGGCATATTCGCGCCTACTTAAAAACACATCAAGAAACCCTTTATTGTCACCAAATTTTCTATTGATATACAACAACGTATCAATAACACGTTCGCGAACGGTCATTTGAGAAATAGTCTTAACTTTAGACTCACTTCTGTTAAGCTCATTAGCATAAAAGAGCATGAAGTCGTAAGCAAATTTAGGATTGCTTAGCAAGGCTTGTTGCAAATTGTTTTTGGAAAAATAACATAGTGTAGTGTCTTCTAAAGCAATAGCTCCAATAGAGTAATGTTCTTCTGTTCCAAAACCGCGATGTCCAATAATCTCTCCTGATTTTGCAAACCGAACTATTTGCTCTCTACCGTTAATTCCTGTTCTAAATACTTTAACTTTCCCTTTCATGATAAAGAACAAACTATTAACAGGAGCTCCCTCCATTATAAATTGCTGCCCTTTTTTGCACTTCAAATTATTTTTCTCGACAGTAAGCTTATAATTCTCTAATGCTGCTAAGTTTCTTTTAACTAAACAGTTTTGATTTTCACATGCATTACAAGAGATATCATAAGACGTACGCTTACGAGTTGAAGTAGAAACGGTATTTACAACAGCGGTATACAAAAGTAATTATAACTAATAACCTAATCCGAACAAATATAAGTATTATTACTTAACAAAATAAACAAACTACTTATTTTTGAGAGTTCTATAAAAGTTGTAGGTTATTCTTGTACAATTCGAATATTTAAGGACTTTTAATACACAAAATATAATTCTACCTAATTTTTATATCGGAGTTTCCCAATTTCTATACCGATAGCTGTTTTAGCCAAAATAGTAAACACAAAAGCACCTAATGCCCAAATCCCCAAGGTTACACCTATTTCTATAAGTGTTGGTGTATACTCTGCTATTTTACCATATGGACCAGGTATAAATCCGGGTACAATTAATCCAAACCCTTTCTCTATCCAAATAGCTACAAACAATATAAAACACGCAAAGAACAACACTTTAAAATTATTCCTTAATTTATGGAATGTTAATAAAACTGTAGCCAACACATTTAATGGAATAGCAGTCCATATCCAAGGCAACAATGCATCTTTTCCATGTAGCCCAAAAAACAGGTAGTATGCACTTTCACTGTGATGTGTTGGCGCATAGAACTCCTTAAACAGTTCAGAAATCAGCATAATTAAATTAATTTGAGCTGCAACCGTAACCACCATTGCTATTTTCTTTATGGTTTTATCTTCAATTTTAAAAGCTGTAAAAGTTCTTATAATTGCTAAAACCAAAATAATAAGTGCTGGCCCAGCTGCAAAAGCAGAGGCTAAAAAGCGTGGTCCTAATAAGGCATTATTCCAGAAAGGACGTGCCTGAAGTCCTTGATACAAAAAGGCTGTCACCAAGTGGATCCCAACAGCCCAAAAAACGGACAAAAAAGCACCTGGAACATACACATTGGATTTAGCTTCTTTTCCTTGGTAATGTCTAAACAAAATATAAAAAGGAATGGTAATATTAATAAACAGATATCCATTAAGCACCAATACATCCCATGTTAGCATAGAATTAGGAAAATTAAAAACACCTATTCCGGGTATCATATGCCATAACACCGATGGCCCTCCCATATCGGCTATAACAAAAGCCAAACACATTATAAGTGCGGCAACAGCTAGTCCTTCTCCAATTAATACCGCCTGCTTAAAGTCTACATCCTTGAGTACGTATGTGGGCATTACCAACATAACCGCAGCAGCAGCAACCCCTACCAAAAAGGTAAAGTTTGAAATATACAGACCCCAACTCACTCTATCGGTCATCCCCGTAGCACTTAAACCTTGTTCTAACTGAATGGAATAACAATACATCCCTACCAGCATTACAAAAGTCAACAGTGCCATCCATAAATGGTACTTTTTTGAACCATGGGTAATGGTATCCAAGCTATCTTTAACTAAACTTCTAAAAACTTTTAACCGTCTCATGTAACTATAATTAATCCATAAAATACCAGAACTTGGGTTCGGTACCCAAATCTTCTTTTAAACGAAATACCTTTTTATTGTCAAGCACCCATCGAATGGTACTGTTGGGGTCGAGCAAGTTTCCAAATATACGAGCCCCTGTGGGACAAGCTTCAACACAAGCAGGATTTTTACCAGCTCGTGAGCGCTGCACACAAAACGTACATTTTTCCATGACGCCTTTTTTACGCATACGGTTTCCTAAATAATGCTGATTTTTATTAACTTCTGCTTCAGGCACCTCTGGCTTGCTCCAATTAAAACGCCTTCCATCGTAAGGACAGGCTGCCATACAGTAACGACACCCTACACACCAATCGTAATCTACCACGACCAATCCATCGTCCTCTCTCCATGTTGCTTGTACCGGACACACTTCAACACAAGGCGGGTTATCGCAGTGAAAACACTGGGTTCCCATATAAAAGTGCCCTTCGGCCGGTACTTCATGGTAATAATTATCGTCAGCCTCATTAAAATTAAACCCTTTTCCATCTTTCATCTCATGAATACGTATGTACTGCATTTGAGAGTTTCTGTCCTGGTTGTTTTCTTCAACACAAGCAGTAACACAATCCATATACCCCTGACATTTGGAAATGTTAAATGCATAACCAAACAGCACATCTGGTTCAGCATTTTTTGAAGACATGTTTAAGGTTTTGCCTGTTCTTAATTGATAGGATCTTACCAACCTGTCTACTGTTGCTTTTTTCTCTTCATTGGTCATCAACTTGTAGTTTCCCTTAAACTGTTCTTCCCAGTCTATTTGCGCTTGTTCCTTAGTCTCGTCGCCACTAATCATACTACAGGATGTACTTATTGCTCCAGCACCTATTGCTAAACTGGCCGTAAGCTGTTTAAAGGCTGTACGTCTGCTCATTTTAACATCGAACACCTGGTCGAAGCCATCCTTCCTTGTTTCCTCTCCAATAGCCAAATCATGAGAACCAAAACCTCCAGTGGTTTTTCCACAACCACAAGTATTCTCTGGATGCTTATCCTTTTTGCCTAGATTTAAAGAAAACCATTTTTTGCTTTTACTGCTCATACCTAATTTTTATTATTACAATTAACGGCGCCACTTATTCTCTTTCCTTTACTTTTTGGGTGTTATACCTGGCAGGCCACCTGGATTCAAAATGCGGCTTGTGCGGATTATGACAATTTACACAGGTCATTGCTGCACGTGGAGGTGCCCAACCGCCTATACGTTTTCCATGTGCCCCTCCTTTCCAGTCTTCAAACTGCTTGGTGTGGCATTGGTTACACAGATTATAACTTTTATTAAAATCGACACTATTGCCCGTTAAACTTTTTAATGCATCCATATTATTCGCATCATGACATGTAACACAATTCATGGTATTGGTATTGGCATGATCCAAATCTATATCCCAATGGGCTTTTTTATAAAAACCCTTTTGCAATTCTTTTAAAGGTTTGGTATGACATTCTGTACACTTAAAGGATTTGATATGGCTTTTACGTTCTGGAATTAAAAACGTATGATCGCCTTCGGTGATTTCTATCGTTTCTATACCTTGTAAATAATCTTCAGAGGAAACACTTACACCATGATACTGTTTTCCTTCTGCTTCAATTTTATCCATAACACCATGGTATTCTTCATGATGTTGTTTGCATGATAAAAAGCATAACACAAAAGCCGCAGCAAAAACAAACCATTTAAAACTATTCATATGCATTGTTGTTTCTTTTAAATATTTCACCTTGTACTAATTCTTTGTTGCTTGGCACATGGCATTGTCGACAGTTAACCCTATTGGGATGCGATACTCTAATTTCTTTTGGAGCGCTTGGTCCCGCATGGCAAGCCAAGCAATTTTCGCGCATTTGTATTTGATGCGGAATAACTGGTGGACTACCTGGCAATGCATTATTTACTCCCACCAAAGTAGCCGCTCCTTTGTTAAAGTTGGTTCCTTTAAATACGTCGTCTGTATGTTGTGGTACATGACACTGCCTGCAATTTATCATTTCAGGGTGTGGCGTTACTGGTGCATACGCATTTAGGTTCGCTACAAAACCGCCATTTTGATGGCATTTTAAACATTGCTTTTCCCCCATACTTCGCTCGTCGGTAACAGGATGCGGTATACTTGGAGGTGCTCCATGAAACGCACGATTGTTATAATAGCTTTGTAACGAACGCTGGTGGGTCTCGTCGACAGGCATATTGAAAATATAGTCCAAAGCAAATTCCGAACGCTTAAACACACCTTCTTCCGAAGGAATTAACGGTATTGATGCTCCATTATCTATTGGAACGTAGGCGGATTCCAACCCTTGTCTATAACTCAAGTCCCAAATAGCTATAAAAGCAACAAATAAAAGTACGAATAATGATATGATACCTAATCGTTTCATAGTCTAAACCTTTTCTACTTTTACAGCACATTTTTTATAATCGGGTTGTTTCGAAATCGGACAAAAAGCATCTAAAGTAACATCGTTTATTAACATGTTCTCATCGAAAAACGGCACAAATACCTGTCCTTTTTCTGGCACGCCCCGCTCATTAACCGAAGCGGGCAGAATAATTTCACCACGTCTTGTGGTTAATTTTACTTTGTCTCCAGTTCGTATCTGCATTTGCTTAGCCTCCTCTGGGTTCAATTCGACATAAGCATGGGGCATGGCGCGATGCAATACTGGTATTCTACGGGTCATGGATCCTGTATGCCAATGTTCTACCACCCGTCCGGTACATAGCCAAAAAGGATATTCGTTATCTGGTACTTCTGGTGCTGGTTCATACGGACGCTGCCATATAACGGCTTTGCCATCTGGTTTGCCATAAAAATGAAAATCTTCACCGTTACTACAAGCAGGGTCGTATTTTGCATTAAAGCGCCATTGTGTTGATTTCCCATCCACATAAGGCCATTGTGCTCCGGGCTGACTTTTTAATACTTCTAAAGGTGCCATGGCATGTTTCTTACCTTCGTGGTGCTTTCTATATTCGTTATAAATTTCCTCTATGTGTGTTTCTTTTTTATAGTAGAATTGTTTTTCATACCCCAATCTTCTGGCTACCTCTATAAGTTGCCAGGTATCACTCATAGCTTCTCCCGGCGGGTCAATCATCTGTTCGAAATATTGTGTTCGCCTTTCGGAATTACCATACATACCCTCACGTTCTATCCACATAGCCGATGGCAAAATAACATCTGCAATGTCTGTTGTTGGCGTCGGATAAATATCTGAAACAACAATAAAACGGCCTTCTTTCTTGGTCGCATCGCGATAACGCTTAAGCTTTGGCATGGTTACCATAGGATTGGTAACTTGTATCCACATAAACCGTATATCGCCCCTATCTAATGCTCTAAACATTTCAACAGTGTGATAAGTAGGCTTAGAAGGGATATTTTCTACAGGAACATCCCATATTTTAGCAGCATGTTCTCTATGTTCTTTATTCATAACCACACCGTGGGGTAGCTTATGGGTTAATGTCCCCACTTCCCTAACTGTTCCACAGGCACTTGGCTGACCGGTTAAAGAAAACGGACTGTTGCCTGGAGTCGATATCTTACCAGTTAACAAGTGCATGTTATACACCAAATTATTGATCCAAGTTCCTCGTGTATGCTGATTCATTCCCATACACCATAAAGACATTACTTTTTTGTTTGGATCGCCATAGTAGGCCGCCATGTACTTGATGTCTTTTGCCGATACTCCAGAAATCTTTTCTACTTTTTCTGGAGTGTAATCCTCTAGGAAAGCTTTATACGATTCAAAATCAATTTTTTCTGGTTTATCATTAAACTTATAACCGTCTTCCAGACCATACCCCATATTGGTCAAGCCTTTATTAAAGCTACAGTGCTTTTCTACAAAAGCTTTGTTTACCCAGCCATTTTTTATAATTTCATAACAGATAGCATTAGCAACCGCCAAATCTGTTTGAGGTTTAAAAATAATAGATTTATCGGCAGCCATACTAGTTCGCGTGGTCCGGGTAGCAAAATCGATGATTTTTACACCACGTTTTAAGCGTTGATCCAGTAAGCGGGAAAATAATACAGGATGCATTTCTGCCATATTGTTACCCCAAAGAAAAAATACATCTGCATGATCGATATCTTCGTAACAGCCCATAGGCTCATCCAGACCAAAAGATGTTAAAAACCCTGTAACGGCACTGGCCATACATAAACGTGCATTAGCTTCTACATTATTAGTCCCTATACAGCCCTTAAACAATTTTGACGCCACATAACCGTCTGGAATAGTCCACTGTCCCGAACCATAAATCGATACAGCATCTTTACCATGATCTTTAATAGTTTCCTTCATTTTGGATGCTACTAAATCTAAAGCTTCCTTCATGGTAGTCTCTACATATTTACCATTTTTCTTTACTAATGGTTTAGTTAGTCTATCCTTTCCATATATAGACATAACAGAATGATAGCCCTTAACGCAGCACAAGCCCTTATTTACTGGTGATTTCGGATCTCCTTTAACAGCAACGGCCTTCCCATTCTCAACCCCAACTAAAACACCACAACCTACGCCACAAAATCTACAGGGTGTTTTCTTCCAATCCAAATTAGCTCCTTTTGGCAAATTTGCTTCTTGTTCTTTGGCAAACAATATTCCAGGAAACAATCCCGCAGCAGCTGTCATTGCCGACATAATTGCCATTTTTTTTATAAAACTCCGTCTATTGGTTAAAGATGTGTACATAATTATTTAATCTTGTTTAGGTGTATCAAATCCAGAAACCATCACCAGCAACTTTAAACTTTCAATTGCTTCTATTGTTTCTTTTAAATTTTCGTCTTCAACTTTACTATTGGTATCGGTAACTACAATAAGTAAATCTTTATTTTCAGCAGGGATAACTTCGCAATTAGCGATTGTAGATAAGGCAGTAATCAGTGTGTTTTTCTTCCCTGTATGTGGATGTGCTAAATAGCTCTTTATTGGCATCTATAATTGCATTTTAATTAGGACATAAAACTCCTTTAATTTACATAAAAAAAAACTGATTTTTATCATAAAACATCTATTTACAATTATTCTAAATAAACCACAAACGTAGCATATGATTAAAAGCAATTCGTTATATTTGCAAAGACATAACGAATCGATATGATTGCTGTAAAAAACGCATTAGAAATAGTAAAGTCCAAAACGACATATCTTAAGGAGAAAACGACAAAACCTGTAGAGAAATCAAATACTTATCGTTTATATGAAGATGTTTATTCGCCAATAAACATGCCTCCTTTTAGGCAATCAGCCATGGACGGTTATGCTTTAAACCTGCATGATAATCTAACTTATAAATTAATTGGAGAAGTAAAGGCTGGCGATACTATTGCACCAACTTTAAAACAAGGAGAAGCTGTGCGTATTTTTACTGGAGCCCCAGTTCCCGATACAGCCAATGCTGTAGTAATGCAAGAAAAAGTGACTGTAAACGGTAACGGTCTAACCGTAGAAACACAACCTTCTCTAGAACATAACATTCGACCAATAGGAGAACAAGTAAAAAATGGTGATCTAGCTCTAAAAAGAGGCACTAAATTAACACCTGCAGCAATTGGTTATTTAAGTGCTTTGGGAATAAAAGAAATTTCTGTTTTTAAAAAACCAAGTATTGCCATTTTAACTACTGGCAACGAATTAATTGCTCCGGGACAGCCATTGTCTCATGGGAAAATATATGAAAGCAACTCTAGCATGCTACTAAGTGCTTTGTATGGACTTAAATTTTACGATGTTAGTATTCATAAAATTGAAGACGACTACAATAATACCTTTTCAAAGCTTAAAGACCTTATAGAACAAAATGATATGGTAATTATTACTGGTGGCATTTCGGTAGGTGATTATGATTTTGTTGGAAAGGCACTTAAATCCTTAAATGTGGAACAATGCTTTTATAAAGTAAAGCAAAAACCAGGCAAACCACTATTTTTTGGAAAGAAGGACAACACATTTGTGTTTGCCTTACCCGGTAACCCGGCAGCAGCTCTTACCTGCTTTTATGTTTATGTATATACAGCCTTGCAAGGTATAACAGGCGAACAAACTACTGAGCTGCCCAGAATTAGGGTAAAGTCACTTTCAGAATTTAAGAAGCAAGGCGATCGTGCCCAGTTTTTAAAGGCTATTTATCAAAATGATAGCGTTAGTATTTTAGAAGGACAAAGTTCGGCCATGTTACAAACATTTGCCGTATCGAATGCCCTGGTTTATATCCCTGAAGACCTATTCCATATTAAGATAAACGATTTTGTAGAGGTAATTTTATTACCTGTTTAAATATAAATTATGCATTATACTATTAAAAGTAGAATATGGATCGAATCTGAAGGCCATGTCTTTTTAGGAGAAGGCCGCATACAACTCTTAAAAGCCATTGCGGAAACTGGATCTTTATCGAAAGCAGCTAAATCACTTAACTTGTCCTATAAAAAGGCTTGGCACCTCATCGATTCTGTTAATAAAACGGCTAAACAACCAGTAACCATTAATAGCACGGGTGGTAAAGGTGGCGGAGGAGCAGAACTAACGGACTATGGCAAAAAACTAATTGTGCTATTTGATGACATTAACAAAAACTGTTGGAGCTTTTTAGATGAACAGCTTAAAAAACTGGAAACTATTTAAAATACAATGCTAGAAAGAAATGATTGATAAGAAAAACATAACTGGCATCATTCTGGCAGGAGGTCAAAGCTCACGTATGGGTACAGATAAGGGCTTAATCATGTTTAACGGAAAACCCTTCTTTCAACATATTGCCAATGCCCTCCATCCTCTAGTCAGTGAGATCATTGTAATTTCCAATCATTCAGCTTATGACATTTTTGGTTTTAAACGTTTTGAAGACCTTATTAAAGATGCAGGCCCCTTAGCAGGAGTATATACAGGTTTAAAACATTCCAAAACGGAAATCAACCTCATTTTAAGCTGTGACATTCCCTTAATAAATACTGCAACTTTGAATATATTATTAGAGAACTATGATAATAATTCCGAGGTCATTCAAATAGAAAGCAAAGGTAAAACCATGCCTTTAATAGCACTATATAAAAAACAATGTGAACACCATTTTTTTAAACTATTACAAGAAGGGGAACGACGCTTGCAATATGGTGTTAGCCAATGCAAAGTAAAGCATCTTACTTTAGATCCAGAAAATGATGTTTTTACAAACAACATTAATACGCCCGAACAATTAAAAGCAATACGTCAATGACCATTACTATTAAATACTTTGGATTATTAACTGAAACAACACAATGCCATGAGGAGTCTATTAACTTTTCTGGCGATTTAGTTTCTGAGCTTTTAGAAACCCTGTTTTCAAGATACCCAGACCTAAGGCTCAAAAATTTTCAAGTAGCACAAAACCAAGCTTTGGTTTCTTTAAACACCAAGCTTTCAGGAAACGAAATAGCCCTTTTACCTCCCTACGCTGGAGGCTAAACAAAATGAACAGCAACAATGAACAGATACAGCAGACATATCATCCTTAACGAAATTGGCCAATCGGGTCAAGACAAACTATCCAACGCCAAAGTTCTTGTAATAGGCGCAGGTGGTTTGGGTTGTCCTATATTACAATATCTCGCCGCAGCCGGTATTGGCTCTATAGGTATTGTTGACTTTGATGTGGTAGACGTCACCAACTTACAACGCCAAGTGTTATTTGGCACAGCATCAATCGGCCAAAATAAAGCTGAGGCAGCAAAAAAGCGCTTACAAGATTTAAATGATGCCATTAATATTAAAGCCTATCCAGAACAGCTAAGCTATAAAAATGCTGTAAACTTATTCAAGCAATACGATATTATAGTTGATGGCACCGATAATTTTGAAACGCGCTACCTTATTAACGATGCCTGCATTATTGCTAATAAGCCCCTGGTTTTTGGAGCTATTTATAAATTTGAAGGGCAGGTCTCGGTTTTTAATCATCAAAACGGACCAAGTTATCGCTGCTTATTCCCTAATCCGCCACAAAAAGGCAGTGTACCCAACTGTTCCGAAATTGGCGTTTTAGGCGTTCTCCCTGGTATAATAGGTACCATGCAGGCTAATGAGGTTTTAAAACTTATTCTTGGTATTGGCGATGTGCTTTCAGGAAAGCTATTGTGCTATAATGCACTTACCTTACAAACAATCACATTGAACATTACAAAATCTAATAATGAGATTCAAAAGGTATTGAAGACGCAACACCTGTTTCATAAGAAACAAATGACTAACAACACTTGCGAAGTTGATATAATTGATATTTCTATCGGCGAAATACTATCTAAAAGCAACATCCAGCTGATTGACGTTAGAGAACCACATGAAACGCCAAAGGTTGAAAACCTGCCAATAACCTATATTCCGCTTAGTGCATTGGAAAATAGTTTAGACAAAATAGACCCAAACAAAGTAAAAGGCCTGTTTTGCCAATCTGGGATACGAAGTAAAAGGGCTGTTTCAATTTTACAAGATCACAATATCAATAATTGTGTTAGTATCATTGAAGGGGCACTGGAAATTATATCATATATAAAAGAACAAAGTAATACATTAGCAAATGACAACTAAAAAACCGAAAAATGCATTTAAACAAGGCCCAATATCATCTGAGTTTATTGGTGATTCCATTGCCAAACACCAAACTAAAACCAGCATCGGTGCCCATAATATTTTTTTAGGACAAGTGCGTGCCGATGAAATTGATGGTAAAACTGTTTCTGCTATTGAATACACGGCTTACGAAGATATGGCGAATGCCAAGTTCCACGAAATAAGAGAAGGTGCTTTTACTAAATTCAACCTAACCTGCATGCATATTTATCACAGTTTAGGAACTGTAAAAGCTGGAGAAATATGTCTTTTCGTTTTTGTGTCATCACCAAAGCGCAAGGTTGTTTTTGAAGCTTTAGAATATATTGTAGAAGCCATAAAAGCTGAAGTACCTGTTTTTGGCAAGGAAATTTTTGAAGACAGTACGCATCAATGGAAGAAAAACACTTAAGTGTTTTAGTTGAATTGTTAATCTGTTGATTTGTTTAATTGTTAAAAATAAGTAATTATGCCATATACCTTTTCTTTTGAAAAATTAAACGTTTGGGGTGATTCTAAAGAGTTAGTCAAATTAATCTATTTGATAACCAAAGAATTCCCTAACGAAGAGAGATATGGATTAACAAATCAATTACGCAGGGCTTCGGTATCTATATCCTCAAATTTGGCTGAGGGTACATCCAGAAATACCAATAAAGATAAGGCCATTTTACAACTTTATCATTTAGCTCCCTAATGGAAGTATTAAATCAAATTATAATAGCCAAAGAACTAGGTTTTATAAAAGAAGAAGATTATCAAAATATTAGAACAGAAATTGAAAAGGTTTAAAATAAGTTAAATGCTTTACGAAACTCCCAATTAAACTATTAAAAATGGTTATTTGTTAAGTCGAGTATTCGTTTAATTGTTAAAAAGAAGTAATTATGTCATACACGTTTTTATTTGAAAAGTTAACTACCTGGAGAGGTTTTATACCATTCTCAATTAAACAGTTAAACGCATACACACATCAACAATAAAACACAAAACCGCCAATAGTAAATAATCAATAAACAATAGAAAATTAAAATGGTCGACATCACACATAAAAACACCACACTACGAACTGCAATAGCTCAAGCCGTTATTAAAGTTAGTAAACCCGAAACCATAACTGCGATACAAAACGATATGGTTCCTAAAGGCAATATTTTTGCTATGAGTAAGGCTGCAGGCTTATTGGGGGTGAAACGTACGCCCGACATCTTACCGGATTGCCACCCGCTTCCTATAGAATTTACAGGAATAGAATACGAAATAAATGGTTTGGAAATTACCGTGCTGTTTACTGTTAAAACAATTTATAAAACAGGGGTTGAAGTAGAAGCCATGCACGGCGCTAGTGTGGTAGCACTTAATATGTACGATATGCTAAAACCTATTGACAAGGGCATCGAGATACACCATATTAAACTGCTAAACAAAAAGGGAGGAAAATCTGATTATAAAAATAAAATTAAGACCAATTTAAATGCTGCTGTGATAGTATGTTCCGATACCATTTCAGCTGGACAAAAGGAAGACAAGGCAGGCAAAGCTATTATTGAAAAACTAAAGGCTTGCGGCGTAAGTATTGCTGATTACAGTATCATTCCCGATGAAACAGAAAGGATTCAGGAAAAAGCCAAAACCTATCAACAACAAGGCACCGATCTTATTATTTATACTGGCGGCACAGGGCTTTCGACTAGGGACGTAACGCCTGAAGCATTAATTCCTTTGCTGGATAGGCGCATTTTAGGCATTGAAGAAGCCATTCGTAATTATGGACAAGGAAGAACGCCCTATGCGATGCTATCCAGAAGTGTAGCTGGTACGATAAAAAACAGCTTAATATTGGCCTTACCGGGATCTACAAATGGAGCTAAAGAGTCTATGGACGCCATCTTTCCATCGGTATTGCATATATTCGGAGTATTACGGGGCGAAAGACATGATTAGATGTGAATCATTAGATATTAGATATAAGTCGTTTTGAAAGAAAATAAAAACATATTACAGGATACATTTGGCCGAGACCATACCTATTTACGCATCTCATTAATTGAACGTTGTAACCTACGCTGTTCTTACTGCATGCCGGAAGAAGGCGTACAGTTATCTCCCAAAAGCCACTTAATGACTTATGAGGAAATCTACAACATCTCCAAAACTTTTGTTGATCATGGTGTTACCAAAATAAGGTTGACTGGTGGCGAACCACTAATTAGAAAAGATATTCCCATCATCCTCGAAAAGCTAGCATCACTCCCTGTCGCATTATCAATTACCTCTAATGCTGTAATTATTGACAAGTTTATAGATGTTTTAAAAGTAAATAATGTTAATAGTATTAATGTTAGCCTTGATTCGTTAGATCGTGAAAAGTTTAAGCATATCACAAGGCGTGATCAGTTTGAAACAGTTTACAATAATATTATGTTATTGGTTTCTGAAGGTTTTAATGTAAAATTAAATGCCGTTTTGATGAAAGGATTCAATGATAATGAAATTATTGATTTCATTAATTTGACGAAAGAGTTGCCAATTTCGATACGCTTTATAGAGTTTATGCCTTTTGATGGTAACAAATGGGATATGCGTAAAATGGTATCCTACAAAGAGATTATGAATTACGTGAACAAAGCCTTTCCAAAAAACCATATAGAACGCTTACAGGATGCTCCTAACGACACTGCTAAAAACTATAAAATAAAAAATTACAGTGGTAGTTTTGCCATTATAAGCTCTGTTACCAACCCATTTTGCGACTCTTGTAACAGACTACGACTAACGGCCAATGGCCAATTAAAAAACTGCTTATTCTCATCTGCCGAATCCGATTTACTTACGTCACTACGCCAAGGAAAATCCATAGAACCCATTATACAAAAAGCGGTTCGAGCCAAATTTAAAATGCGTGGTGGCATGGATACTTTAGATAAACTACAGGATCCCCAGCTACATAATAACAATCGCAGTATGATTTCTATTGGGGGATAATCATCCTAACTAACGTAAATAGTGTAATAGCTCTGATATCGATTCGACTGGCTCTGCAGCACTATCGAAAAGTATTTTCAGCAAGTAATTTGCTTGTTATCGACAACCCTAACAGCCTAGCTGAAGTTTACCAAATCACAGGTTTGGCACTCAAACCAACATAATTATTTAACTATTATTTACGTTGCCAAACCTGATCCATCAATTAAACATTTTACATGTTCTATTATACTAAGGATATTGGTATCCATGATCATTAGGATTTGTTTTGTTTAAAGTGTACCTCTTTTTGTGAAACTCATCTAAAAATGGGGACAGACCATAGGCTAGGTTCGTAACCATTATTATGTTCTTTTTACTTATACTATTTGAACCATAGGGAAAACTGAACTCAAACCCAATCGATTTATAATCTTTCTGTCCTATAAAGTTTAAATTAAAGTTTGTATACCCTAAACGATTTGTTACAGAATCTACAAATACGTTAACATCTGCATGGTTTTTATCTACTAAAACTATTTCGAACTTTAATTCTTCTTCGATATAGTTCATACTGCAAATAGCACAATCCAAAAACACCTTTAGACGGGGTTTAACTGTTTGTGAAAAAACTTGACTACCTAAAATGAAAAATGTAATATGTAACAGCAACCTCATTAAACAACTACTTCTTTCTTTTTAAAAACCAATAACTAAACCACTATGGACTGAAAGTCCATAGGTTTGTTACACGAGGGACTAAAGTCCCTCTTTTTACTCTA